>JBKJNL010000289.1:0-11259 GCA_046593615.1 Myxococcota bacterium
CGTTGGTGCTGCTTGTCGGCGGCCTGGTCTGCTTCTTTGCCGCCGATCGCGTGCTCGACCAGGCCCACGCCTGGCGCGCTCTTCGACAATCCAAAAGAAAAGCGCCCCGCTAAGGACGCTTTTGCATTCACGCACCGACCCGTCGACGACGAAGATGGCGGAGCCGGCCGCAGTCGGCGACACAGTGTATCATGTTCCCATGGCGTGGTAGCCGGCGTCGACGTACACGGTTGTGCCGGTGATGTTCCGGCTCAAGTCGGAGCTCAAGAACAAGACGGCGTTGGCGACGTCTTCGGCGTCGATGGCCCGGCGCAGGGGCGAGCGCTGGGCGGTGGTGTCGATCATGGCGCCGATGTCGCCGATGCTCTTGGCCGCGCGCGAGGCGTAGGGGCCGGCGGAGACGATGTTCACGCGGTGGCCCTCTTCGCCGAGGAACCACGACAACAGCCGCGAGTCGCTCTCGAGGGCCGCTTTGGCGCCCGACATGCCGCCGCCATAGAACGGCACCGCGCGCTCGCTGGCCATGTAGCTGAGGCCGACGACGCTGCCGTTGCGCCCCCTCATGAGCGGCGCCGAGGCCCGGCACAGCGCCGTCAACGAGTAGGCCGAGATGCTCTGGGCCATGAGGTAGGCCTTGCGCGAGACCTCGGGCAGCGGCTTGCCGATCTCGGGCGAGAACGCCACCGAGTGAATGACGATGTCGACGTGGGGCGTGAGCTCTTTCACGCGGGCCATGGCGCCGGCGATGGAGACGTCGTGGTCGTAGCCCTTCTCGGCCTTCGTGCCGTCTCCTCCCTTGAGCGCAGGATCGATGTCGGCGTCGGTGTCGGCGCCGACGTCGCAGCCGATGAGCGCCTTTGGCTTGAACTCGCGCGGCGCTTCGCCGGGGGCGCCGAAGGGCAGCACGCGCTCTTCTTTGGATTTCTCGCGCGTGAGGAAGCGCTCGACGATGGAGCACACCCGCGGGTGCGACAGCAGGTAGATGTCAGCGCCCGCGGCCTGCAGCGCCTTTGCGATGTGCCAGGCGAAGCCGACGTCGTCGGCGACACCGGTGACCAGGGCGACCTTGCCGGTGAGGTTCACGGGGACGACCATGTGCTGCTCCTGCTGGGACTGCGCGACGTGACCGGATGGGGCACGGGCGTGACGACGTCGACAAACGACAGCGGGGGCGTGCCCGGATTTGGCGGTGACGTAAAGGGTTGGGCTACGTTGCGCGCATGCTCGTGGTCCTCGTGCTTGCCTTTGCGTCGGTTGGTGCCGCTCCCGTCGACGCCAACGCCGGTGCCAACGCCGACGCCAACGCCGATGGGCGCCTGGTGCTGCAGGCGCCGAACCTCTACGGACAGCAAGGCCTGCTGCGCACCACCAGCGCGCTGTCGGGAAGAACCGGCTCGGGCTCGCTCGGCGTGCAGACGCGGCTGTTTGTCTCGCCCGACTTCCTGCTCGACGACGTCACCGACGCCAACACGTTTCTCGAAGGCAACGTCGTCGCCGGCTTCGGCTTCTTCGAGGTCGCGGAGCTGGCGATCCAGATGCGCGCCGCCGCCAACCTCAACAGCGCGCGGGCCCAGCCGGCGACGTCGGTGGGCGACACCACCATCTCGTTGAAGGGCGGCTACTCCTTTGGGCTCGTCGCCGCCGCCGCCCACTACCGCGTCGGCCTCGCCACCCGCGCCAACAAGGTCGGCTTCGACCTCGAGAACGTCGCCTCGACCTTTGGCGCCGACGTCACCATCGACCTGACCACGCTCGACGTGCCGCTGCGCCTGCACCTCAACGGCGGTTACACAGCACAGCCCGGCCAGCTCGCCGACAACGGCAAAGCCAAGTTCCTCCTCGACGGACCCGATGGCGCGCTGCTCGCGCTGGCGAGCCAGCAGTGGTTCTTCGATCACGCCAGTGGTGGCCTCGGCGTCGAGGTGCCCCTGCCCTACGTCAGCCCCTTCGTCGAGCTCTGGTACGAGGCCGTCGTCGCCACCGACGGCTACGACTACGGCACCGACTCCTGGCTCATCGTCACGCCCGGTGTGCGGCTCGGCTTTGGCGGCTTGCGCGTCGACCTCGGCGTCGATCTGGGGCTGCTCGGCAACGCTGGCGGCGGCGCGCCGGTGGCCGATCAGCTGTTCGACGGACAGCCCCTCAACCCCCTGTGGGCGGCGCGCATCGGCGTGTCGCACAGCTTCGACCTCGGCGGCGGCGGCGGTGGCGGTGGCTCGTTTGATCGCCTGCAGGGCTGCGTCGTCGACGACGCCGGTCCCGTGAAAAATGCCGTGGTGGCCGTCAGCGTCGACGGACAGCCCGGCCCGCGCCTGCTCACCGATGACCAGGGTTGCATCGACGCTCCGGTGCAACCCGGCGCCTGGACAGTCACCGCCTCCGACGACGACCACGCCGCCGTCACCGCCGCCGTCGCCCGCGGCACGCCGGCCACCATCAAGCTCGTGGCCCAGCCGCGCGTGGGCCGCCTGGCCGGCTTCGTCACCAACAAAGAAGACGAGAGCATCGACGTGCAGCTCAGCGTCAAAGACGGCGGCGGCAGCAGCTGGCGCGACGTCGGCAGCTCCGCCGGCGGCACCTTTGACGTCGAGGTCAAGAGCGGCCCCGTCGTCGCCATTGCCAGGGCCGACGGCTACCTCACGCAAGGTGCCCGGCGCTACGTCGCGTCCGGCGCCCGCGAAGGCCACACGTTTGTCATGCGCAAGGTGCCGAAGAAGCGGTCGGCGACGTTGACCGACGCGAAGATCGAGACCGCCGCCCGCGTGCCGTTCGAGTTCAAGAAGCCGCGCATGCTGTCGACGGCCGAATACCTGCTCGATGAGCTCGCCGACCTCGTGCTGTCGAACCCGGCGCTGCGGCTGTCGATCCAGGCCCACACCGATCCGCTCGAGGTCGCCGACGCCAGCGAAGCAAAGGCCCTGACCGAGCGCCGCGCCGCCGCCGTCAAGCTGGCCCTCATGGAGCGCGGCGTCGACGCCGACCGCCTCGAGACCGAAGGCTTCGGCATCTCGCAGCCCATCGCGCCCAACGATCCCAAGAACCGGCGCGTCGAGCTGCTCGTCATCAAGTAGGCGCGGGCGGCGAAGCTGGTGGAGAAAGAGGCAAGGCGCAGTCGCCTGCGCCTTGCCTGCCGATGAACCGGGCTATTCGTCCTCGAGCTCGGCGTTCCAGTACGACGCCGTCACGGGGTCGACGAACGGCAACCACTCTTTGTACGGCACCTTGCCCAGCGACGGAGACAGCGACGACCACGACGGCCGCTTCGGCTCCTTCAACAGCTTGATGCCGGCCTGCTCGGGCGTGCGCCCGCCTTTGTTGAGGTTGCAGCGCACGCAAGAGCACACGACGTTTTCCCACGAGGTGCGGCCGCCCTGCGAGCGGGGCACGACGTGGTCGAGGTTGAGCGCGCTGCGCGAGAAGACCTTGCGGCAGTACTGGCAGGTGAAGTTGTCGCGCAGGTAGATGTTCTGGCGGCTGAAGCGCACGTGGGTGCGCGGCATCCGGTCGTAGGCCTGCAAGACCACGACGCGCGGCACCTTGAGCACCTGGCGGGGCGTGTGGATGACGTCGTCGCCGTGCTCGGCCGCGAGCTCCGCCCACGACGAGAAATCAAAGGAGCGGTACTCCTTGTCGAGGGCCCGCGCGGCACCCGAGCACAGCAAGCCGAACGCGCGCGCAGCGCGCGTCACGGCCACCGGTTGGAAGCTTCGATTCAACACCAGGACCCGCGCATCCAGCCCGGGGGTTCCGCCATAGGCGGGCGTCATCATCATCGACATGGTGAAAGCACACCTCACAAACCCATTCAGTCCGCAGCGGCGGGCCGACCCGCGCACCCTGTTCAGACAAGGAGCGATCGGGTGCCAGCAGACGTCACCGACCCGCCACCTATTTCCGCGCCGGTCCGGGGCGAGCAGAAATGCTCGCTCTGGCAAGGCGCCACAGCACGAAGTCCGACCCAGATTTTTTGGCGCGACCGCATCACGCGGCGACAGCCTTCTTTCGAACCGCTCTTCGCTCCAGCGGCCCCGCGAGCCTGAAACCGTCTTCAGGCTGGGTGCGGGGCACACGCGAACAGCGTGCTCGACGGCGCCCTCCCACGGGCGCGGATGCGCTTGATTCTACCCATCCCCACAGCGCCGCGCCATGGTCGCCCCAGACACCGTGTTCGACACCCTCGCTTCACAATCGGCGCTCGTCGCCGTCATCGTCTGCGTCGCCTCGGCCGCAGCCCTGCTCTTGCGTTCAACGCAGGGCTCGACGGTTCGGTTCGCGCTCTTCGCCACCGCAGTCGGCGCCTACCACGCGAGCTTTCTGGCAGCGTCGGTGGCCGGCGACCCCGGACGCTTCCTGGCGTTGCGCGTGGGGTTCGCCGCCGGCGCTGTCGTTGCCGCCGAGATCTTCTACGACGGCATCCTCGGCGAGGTCTCGGTCGCGGCCCGACGACGACGACGACGAACGCTGCTGGCCGGGCTGCTGATCGTCGTCACCGCCTTGACCCCGGCCCTCGAGGTCAGCGGGGTGACAGCGGCGCTGTCGACGGTGCTGTTGCTGATGCTGCTGCTGCGCCTGGTCCGGGTGCTGGGGCGCGCGCGCCACCTGACCTCGGCCGCGGAGCGAACCCGCCTGCAGACCCTGGCCATCGGCGGCATCGTCGCCGCCGTCTTCTGCGCCGTCGACCTGCTGGCCTTTGCCGGGCTGCCGGTGCCGGCCATCGGCGGCCTGATCGTCGCGCTGTATTTGTACTTCTTGTCGCAGGCCATCTTGTCGTCGCGCCTGCTCGACCTGCACGAGCTGCTCGGCAAGGTGCTGGTCTTCGGGTCGCTGGCGTTGATCCTGGCCGTCGTCTACGGCCTGTTGTTCCTGTGGGTCGGCGACCGCCGCGGCTTCTTCTTGTCGAACACGCTGGTGGCGTCGTCGTTGATCTTGATCCTGTTCGAGCCGGTCAAGACGCGCCTCGAAGAGACCGCCACGCGCGTCTTCTTTCGTGAGCAGCTGACGTTCACGCGGGGCCTGCGCCGTCTCGTGCCGCGGTTGATGACGACCATCGAGCTGCCGCGCGCGTTCTCGGCCGTGCTCGACGAGGTCTATGAGGCCAAGCGGGCCACCCACGCCGGCGTCTATCTGCTCGATCAAGGCGGCCTCGCCTTTCAGCTGCAAGAGCACCGCGGGCCGGTTCCGGTGCGCCTGCTCGACGGCAACAGCCACCCTGCGCTCGTGGCCTTTTTGCTGAAGACCCAGACGCCGCTCTTGCGCGAAGCCCTGACCCGCCGCCTCGGCCGCGGCGACGATCGGGCCCTGGCGGCGTCGACGACCACGCCGCCCTCGATCTCGACCGTGCCAGCGCCGTCGACGGGGCCGAGCGCCCAGGACACGGCCCTGCTCGGCGGCCTCGACGCCCTGACCGCCGACCTGGTGGTGCCGTTGCGCGTGCAGGGCAACGTCGTCGGCTTCTTGTGCTTGCGCGACGAGCGGCTCGCCGACGCCTACGCCTCCGACGAAATCGCCGCCCTCATCGCCGTCTGCGACCAGCTGGCCATCAACGTCGAGAACAGCCGCTTGTTCGACCTGCTGCGCGAGCGCGACCGGCTGGCGGCGCTGGGCGAGATGTCGGCGGGCCTGGCCCACGAAATCAGGAACCCGCTCGCGGCCATCAAGGGGGCCGCGCAGGAGCTCGATCCGAGCAAGCTCGGCGGCGACGACAAAGAGCTGATGGAGATCATCATCGACGAGGTGAACCGCTTGAACGGCGTCGTCACCGAATTCCTCGACTACGCGCGGCCCTTCCGCGGCACGTTCGCGGCCCTGAGCGTCAACGACGCCGTGCGCCGCACCGCGCAGCTCATGCAGCACGATCTGGCCGAGATGCAGATCGGCCTCGACGTCGACGACGACGTGCCCGACGTCTCGGGCGACGCCGAGCGCTTGCAGCAGGTGCTCATCAACCTGGTGCTGAACGCAGCCGACGCCATGGGCCGCAAGGGGCGCGTGTTCCTCTCGACGCGCGTGGTCGACAGCTTCAAGGACGCAGCGCTGCTCGGCCTGAAGGGACCCCTGCGCAGCGTCGAGATCCGCGTGAAAGACGACGGGCCGGGCATGTCGGCGTCGGTGTTGAACCAGATCTTCATCCCGTTCTTCACGACGAAAGAGCGCGGCACCGGCCTGGGGCTCGCGCTGTGCCAGCGGATCATCCAGCACCACGGCGGGCAGATCGAAGTGCGCTCGATCGAAGCCCCATCCCGCGATCACGGCGCCACGTTCATCATCCGGCTGCCGGCGCTGCCCCGACGTGAGAAGGGCGACAAGTCGGACAAGTCGGACAAGTCTGACAAGTCGGACAAGGTCGAGCGTCCCCTCCCGTGAGTGCCATTGCGAGTGTCGTTGCAACGAGCAGCAGCAGCAGCAGCAGCACGGTGGCGCGATGCGAAGGGCTGCGTGAACCCTGCGGACGAAGATGGGGCGCTTCGACGTCTCCTTCTTCGTTGCTGCTATAGCCGGCGCACATGACTGCTCGCGTGCTCATCGCCGACGACGAAGCGTCCTTGCGCAAGGTGCTGGCCGCGGCCCTCAAAAAAGAGGGCTGCGACGTCGTCACCGTCAAAAACGGCGAAGAGGCGCTCGAGGTGCTCGAGGCCTCGACGGCGCCCGACACCGGCGAGCCGTTCTCGCTGGTCATCTCCGACGTCCGCATGCCCGGCATCGACGGCATGACGCTCTTGTCGCGCATCAAGAAGCGCTACAAAGACCTCCCGGTCGTCATGCTCACCGCCCACGGCACCGTCGACCTCGCCGTGCAGGCCTTGAAACAGGGCGCGTTCGACTTCGTGACCAAGCCCTACGAGCGCGACGAGCTCATCGCGGTCGTCAAAAAGGCCCTGGCCCACCGCGATCGCGACGTCGGCGAGCCGTCGCTGTCGTTGTCGTCGGGCGCCAGCTTTGGCGACGGCGACGAGCGCACGCTGGTCGGCGCCTCACCGCGCATCCGCACCGTCATCGACATCATCGACAAGGTCGCCGATTCGCCGTCGACCGTGCTCGTGACCGGTGAGAGCGGCACCGGCAAGGAGCTGGTGGCCCTGGCGCTGCACAAGAAGTCGAAGCGGCAAGACAAGCCGTTCATCCGCATCAACGCCGCCGCGATTCCCACGGGGCTCATCGAGGCCGAGCTGTTTGGCCACGAGAAGGGCGCGTTCACCGGCGCGGTCACGTCGAAGCCCGGGCGCTTCGAGCTGGCCAACGGCGGCACGCTGTTTCTCGACGAGATCGGCGAGCTGCCCGTCGACATGCAGGTGAAGCTGTTGCGGGTGCTGCAAGAGCAGACCTTTGAGCGCGTCGGCGGCATCAAGACCCTGCACGTCGACATCCGCTTGATCGCGGCGACCAACCGCGACCTGAAGAAAGCGATCCTCGACGGGACGTTTCGCGAGGACCTCTACTGGCGCTTGAACGTCGTGCCCATCGAGCTGCCGCCGCTGCGCGAGCGCGCCGACGACATCCCGCTGCTCGTCGAAGAATTCCGCAAGAAGCTCAACAAGCGGCTCAACAAGAACGTCGAGAGCGTTTCGCCCGAGGCCATGGCGGTGCTGCAGCGCTACGGCTGGCCAGGCAACATCCGCGAGCTCGAGAACATCGTCGAGCGCACGCTGTTGTTCGCGGACAGCCCCTGCATCGACGTGCACGACCTGCCCCCCGACCTCACGGCCCGCGTCGGCATCGCCCACGGCGGCATCGGCGTCGGGGTCAACGGCCACAGCGCCGGCCACAGCGCGGGCGGCAACGCAGGCGTCAACAGCGACGGCGAACGCACCTCCGACTTCGCCGACCGCCTGCGCGAAGCTGTGCCCGGCCTCGACGGACCGGGGCTCGACCTGGCCCTGCCCGGCGGCGTCACCGGCGGCTCGATGAAGGACATCGTCAAGCTGGCCACCGCCGAGCTCGAGCGCGACCTCATCACCCGAGCCCTCGACGAGACACAGGGCAACGTCACCCACGCCGCCCGCCGCTTGAAGATTTCCCGCAAGAGCCTGCAGATCAAAATGAAGGAGCTCGGCCTGCGAGACACCAAGGAGGGCGACGACGACGTCGCCGGCAGCGGCCTGCCTGGCTCGTCTGGCCTGCCGGGCCTGCCCGGACCCTCGGGCCCGGCGGGTGCGGGGCCGGTGCTCGGACTCGATGAGGCGCGAGAGCCCGCCGACGACGTGCCGGAAACTTGACCCGCCTCCCGGGGTCTCCCTAACGTCGTCGCCGATGCCTTTTTCCAAGCTCAAGAATGTCGCCGTCGTCGGTTCCTGCCTCAGCGCCGCCTGGCTGTTGGGCGCTTCGCCGGCCCGAGCCGCCCAGGTCACCGACGTCCCCGACGCCGTCGAAGAGGGCAACCCGATCGACGTGAACCTCGAGCTCAAGTTCGACTTCGTGCGCCACACCGCGCTCATCACCCGCGAGAACAACCAGGCGCCGCCCGGTGATCCGAGCGGCACCAAGCGCCTCGCCGACGTCAAAGAGCTTGATTACGAGCGCCAGCGCTTCCGCCTGAAGCCCCGCCTCGAGGTCGGCGTGTTCCACGACCTGGCGCTGTTCATCGAGTGGCCCATCGTCTTGTGGGACCAGCAGACGACGAACTTTGCCGAGGACACCGACACCGGCAACAGCACGCTCATCCGCGATCGCGCACCCAACCCCTCGCCCGGCGTCGACGGCTGGGACGAGACCGGCGGCACCGGCAACGACCGCCCGGAGATCGTCGGCAACGAATTCGGCTTTCCGAACAACGGTTATAACAATTGGCGATTCGACCAGAACGGCGAGTGGGCTGGATATCGTCAAGGCTTTGACAATCCCCAATTTGGCATCCGTTGGTCGCCGCTGAACAACGAGCGCGACGAGACCAAGCCGACGGTGACGCTGCAGGCCGACTACACGGCGCCGTTCTTTGGCTTCATGGACCCGACCAACGACGAGCTCGAGGATCCGGGCTCGCCGGGCAACATCTCCGACGGCCTGCACAAGTTCCACTTCTCCGTGGCCATGTCCAAGCGCTTCCTCGTCCTCGACCCGTACTTCGTGGTCGACGCCACCGTACCCTTCGTCGGCGGCGAAGAGAGCCACCTGCTCGGGCAGACCGTCTACCCCAACGGCGGCTTCATGGCCGGCCTCGAGATCGTGCCCTACGAAGACAAGAAGCTCGACCAGCGCTTCAGCATCGAGCTCCAGGGCTCTGCCATGTATTTCCCCGAAGGACGCGACTACTCAGAAGTGAGTGATTTGTTCCGCGAGCAGACGTACACCGACCAATACGTCCGCGTCGGTGGCCTCGCTGGGTTGTCGTTCAAAGCCTTTCACCTGTTCTTCATCGATGTGAGCGGCCAGTTCGCCTACGACACCGAGCACTTCCTGACGATCGAAGACTTCGGCAAGGACCGCGAAGAAGACGCCAACGACGAAATCGACCTCGACAACCCGGCCGAACGCAACCCGTTCTACAACCCGGCCATCGACACGGTCGGCCGTCGGCTGCGCCTCGAGCAGTCGGTGCACCTCGGCGTCCTCGCCCACGTCGGCGTGACTTTTTGATTTGATCCGGGCCGCAGCGCTGATTGCCCCGTCGCTGATCGTCTCTGGCCCAGTCTTCTGAAGAAGGGCCCTTGACCCCTTGATGCCAATCGTCGACGTCGACGCCATGTCGAAGCTGACCGACCTCATCGATGAAGCCCACGAAGCCCTCTACGCCGACCAGATCGACGAGGCCAAGCGCCTGTTGAACGAGGCCCGTCGTCTCGACGGTCGCAACATCGATGTGCGGCTGCTCGAGGTCGATGTGCTCGCCACCGAGGGGCTGCTCGACGAAGCCGTCTCGGCCGCCGAAGAAGCCAAAGAAGACAACCCGAAGTCGATGATCATCGGCCTGCGATTGGCGACGTTGTTGCTCGACGGGTTCGACGACGTGCACGAGGCCCGCCCGGTTCTCGAAGACCTCGCCCGTCGGCTCGGCAAGGGCGAAGCCCCCGACACCGGTGGCGAAGGCGCCGAAGAACAAAAAGAGGTCGCCGCCGACTTCGCCGTCGAGGTGTGGCTCACGCTCTCGGATGTGCGGGCCTCGGACCACGACCCGCACGGCGCCCTGGCCGCCGCCGACGGCGCCGTCGCCCTCGCCCCCGACGACGCCATGGCCCGCGTGGCCCGCGCCTGCGCCCTCTTCGACCTGTGCCGCGTCGACGAGGCCGAAAAGATCGCGGCTCTCGCCATCGACCGCGACAAGAACAACGCCGACGCCTGGTGGTTGCGCGGGCGCATCCACACGATCCGCAAGGATGAAGAGAAAGCCGAAAAGGCCTTTGAGCGCGCCGTCGCCCTCGACGGTGAGCGCTTCCAGCCTCCGCACCGCATCAGCGAAGACGGCTTCGCCAAGGTCATCGAAGAGGCCATGGGCGAGCTGCCCGAGCCCGTGAAGAACGCGATGAAGAACGTCGACGTCATCGTCGAAGACGTGCCCGACGTCGAGGTCTTGAAGAAGAGCGATCCGCCGTTGTCGCCGTCGGCGGTGGGTCTGTTTGATCCCGAGCCGCTGGCGCCCAACGCCGGACCCGGCCAGCCGGTGCGCATCTTTCTGTACAGAAAGAACCTCGAGATCAGCTGCGCCACCGAAGAAGAGATGGTTGACGAGATCGGCGTGACGCTGCTCCACGAGATCGGCCACCACCTCGGGCTCGACGAAGACGACCTCGACTCGCGCGGGCTGAACTGACCGCTCACATCAAAACGGGTGCTGCTTCACCCACGACGTCAAATCCTTTGCCAGCGTCTGACCGCAGGCTTCGGCGGCGTCGGCCATGAGCTCGTCGGTCGGGGTGCCTTCGCCGGACGCGTCGGCGCGGGCCTTGAGCGACGCCAGCACGTTCATCTTTGGCAAGAGCGCCACCGAGGCCGCGCAGCGCACCGTGACGTCGCCGCCGCTCTGCTTCTGGTCGTCGACGATGACGGTGACGGCGTAGCCGCTGTCGGCGCTGGCGCGGACGTCGACGCCCGAGAGGGATCGGGAAAATGCCTTTTGCAGCGCGCGGCGCACGACGGCGTCGCCGCCGCGGGCGTCTGTGACGACGACGGTGTTGCTGCCGGACTTTTTGTCGCGTGCCGCGGCGGCGAGCTCGGCCTTTTTCCGGATCGCCGTCTTCAGCGGCGTCGGCGCCGGCTTCACCGTCGGCGGCGGCGGAGGCGGCACGGGCTCGACGACAGGGGGCGGCGGTGGTGCGGTGGCGACGGGCT
>JBKJNL010000397.1:0-4354 GCA_046593615.1 Myxococcota bacterium
CGACAGCATCTTCGATGGGCGCGGCGCCGCGCCCATCCCGGCGTCGCTGATCGGTCACAGTGGCCAACCGCTCAACAAGAGCCCAGCCGCCAGCGGCGCCGACCCGTGGAGTGAGCCCGCCGAGAAGCACAGCGGCGGGCCCGCGTCGCTGCCCACGGCGACGAGGCCCCCATGCGCCGACGCGGTCAGGACGGGTCGCGCGCCGGCGGGAGCGTGAGCGTGAAGCGCGCTCCGCCATCGGCCGGCGAATCGAGCTGCACGGTGCCACCGTGGTTGCGCACGAAGTCGCGCACGAGTGACAGGCCGAGGCCGGTGCCACTCTTCCCTTTCGTGGTGAAAAATGGCTCGAAGATGCGCTCCACCATCTCTGCGGGCACGCCGGGCCCGGTGTCGGTCACCTCGATGATGACGCTGCCGTCGCGCAGACCGGTGCGGATCGTGACGCAGCCACCCTCCGCACCGATGACGTCGAGGGCATTGATGACCAGGTTGGTGACAGCGGCGACGGCTTCGGCGGCCTCGACGCGCACCAACGGAGCTGGCGCGAGCTCGACCTTGATCTCAACACGCTTCGCGGCGTCGCCGAGTCGCATCTCGCACAGACCGACCGCGTCGCCGACTATAGTGTCAACCGAAATGATCTCTTGCAGGTCAACCCCGGGCGGACGGCTGAAGACGCGCAAGCGGTCGACGATTTTCAGGCCGTTGTCGAGTGGGCGGCGCATCATCGCGACGCGCTTGCGCATGGTGTCAGCGTCGGCGCCCTGGATCGCCTCGAGCACCAACAGCAGCGGCGCAAAGACGTTCCGCAGGTCGTGCGAGATCCCGGCGGCCATGGCGCCGAGCGCGCGCAGCTTCTCCGCCTGCACCAGCGCTCGCCGGGAATCGTCCAGGCTCTGATAGGCCCGCTCGAGCTCCTCCATCTCCTTGACGCGGGCGAGGGCAGTGGCACCCATGTCGACGAACGCGCCAAGGACCTTGATCGCTTCGTCGTCGAGCTGCGCCGAGGTGGTGAACAGGAGCACCAGCACGCCATAGAGCCCGCCCGGGCCGATGAGTGGCAGGGGTGCCGATGATGCGAAGCGGCCGTTGGAGGCGTCGAGGACACGCTTGGCAAGGTCGGCGCCGACGAGCTCGGCAGAGAGCACGACGTCGGTGTCGAACGCGCGGGTCGCGACGATGCGCGGCACTGCGTCGATCTCGATCAGGACCGCGCCGGCCGCAGGCCCCACGTCGATGGCGCTCTGAACGAGCAGCTCCTCGACATCATGAGACGATCCGGCCGTGGCGAGGAGGTTCGCGAACTTGGCCAGGGCATCGATAGTGCTCGACAAGGTAGGGCGCATAGGAGACCACCTCCCATTGAGCAAGGAGCGCGCTGATGACCGAGCCCGACTACATGACGCGCCTCAACCTCGACGAGGCCGAGCTCAAAAGCCGGCGGGCGTTCTTTGAAGTCGCCGACGAAGATCTCGTGCTGCTTGCGTCCATGCGGCCCTTTGCCGAGCAGCACATGGATGACTTCGTCGAGGAGCTCTACACGCTCATCCTGGGCCACCCTGAGACCCGCCGGATCTTCCCCAACGATGGTGTGGTTCGGCACGTCAAGGCGATGCAGAAGCAGTACTTCCTGGGGCTGTTCTCCGGACGCTGCGACCTCGCCTACGTCGCGGATCGTTTGAAGATCGGCGTTGCCCACGAGCGCGTGGGCGTTCCGCCCAAGTGGTACCTCGGCGCCTATGGCCGCTACCTGCGCCAGCTGTTCGCCCGCCTCACTCGCGACGTCGCCGATGTCACCAAAGCCAACGCTGTCTTTACGAGCGCGATGAAGCTCATCGCCTTTGACATGGCCCTCGCGATGGACACGTACATCAGCGCTCACCTGCAGACCATCGCGCGACACCAGGCCGCGATCCGCGAGCTGTCGACGCCCGTCATCCAGGTCCACGACCGCATTTTACTGCTGCCGCTGGTGGGCACGCTCGACACGCAGCGCGCCGAGCAGGTCATGGAGACGGTGCTCACCAAGGTCGTCGAATACCAGGCTGCGGTCATCATCACCGACATCGCGGGCGTCGCCGTCGTCGACACCAAGGTCGCCGATCATCTGCTGCAAACGACGCAGGCGGTGCGCTTGCTCGGCGCCGAGAGCATCCTGACCGGGATCTCGCCGCTCATCGCCAAGACCATCGTCCGCCTCGGCATCGACATCAGCGCGATGCACACGCGCAGCCGGCTGGCCGCCGGGATCGAGCTGGCCCTCGAGATCGTCGAGCGGGGCCCACAGGCGCGCGGCCTGAAGCGGCAGCCCCGACCGGAGAGCGAATGACGACCGGAGGCGCGATCCCGGTTCTTCGCGTCGGCGGGTGTCTCCTGGTGACCGTGCAGGTGGACCTCAAAGACACGCTCGCCGACGCGTTCCAGGAGGACCTGCTCAACGCCTTGGCGACGTCGTCGGCGAAGGGCCTGGTCATCGACATCAGCGGCCTCGACTTCGTCGACAGCTACGTCGCCCGCGTCCTTGCCGAGACCGGCAAGATGGCGCATTTGATGGGCGCGGTGACCGTGCTCGTCGGCATGCGGCCGACCGTTGCGGCGACGCTGGTGCGCATGGGCTTTCGCATGGAGGGCGTCGAGACGGCGCTCAACGTCGACACGGGGTTGGCGCTCATCGCCCAGCTCCGCGACGCCGGTCCAGCGGGCCGCTAGCGTGGACCCGACCGTCCTCTCCGAGGTGAAGATGCCGATCGACACCGAAGACGACATCGTCTCGGTGCGCACCAAGGCACGCCAGCTCGCGGACCAGCTCGGCTTTGACCCGTTCGCCACCGCGGCCATCGTTACCGCGACCTCCGAGCTCGCGCGCAACGTGTGGCGCCATGCAACGCGCGGGGACACCGCCTTTGCCGTCGTCCAGCGCGCGGACCGCATCGGGCTGCGCGCCGACTTTACCGACCAGGGCCCGGGCATCGCCGATCTCTCGAGAGCGCTCGCGGGCGGCAACAGCACCGTGCGCAGCCTCGGGCTGGGCTTGGCCGGCAGCCGGCGGCTCGCCGACGAATTCACCATCGAGTCGGTCGTGGGCGCCGGCACCCACGTAAGCTTCACGAAGTGGAAACGTCGCTGATCGACGGCTGGCTTGCGCAGCCCGAGATGCTCATCATTGACGAAGCTGGCGTTGTGCTCGCGCGCGAGCATGTGCGCCGCGTGGGCCGTGTTGCGGCCCTCCCCATCGAGCTCATCGAGACGATGGCGCTGGTCGCGAGCGAGCTGGTCGTGAACCAGCTTCGCCACGCCAGCGGCGGACGCTTTTCGGCGTTCGTGATCGCCCGCGATGGCGTGGCCGGCATCGAAATCATCGCCGCCGATCGTGGCCCTGGCCTCATCAACCCACCCCGCGCGCTCAGCGACGGCGACTCGTCGACGGGCAGCCTGGGCGCTGGTCTTGGCGCCGTCTTTCGCCTCGCCGATGAGGTCGACGTCGACGTTCGCGTGGGGGAAGGCACGTGCTTTCGCGTTCGGAAATTCTCGGCCCTCAGGCCCGACGCAAGACTGACCGCCGTCAGTCCGGGCGGACCGCGCTTTCGCGCTGAGACCGGGGTGTTCGGGCGGCCCTGCCCCGGCGAACGCATATCCGGCGACGACGCTGCCGTCGTGCGCGAGGGCGACACCACCGGGATTGCGGTGGCCGATGGTCTCGGCCACGGACCCGACGCGCGCGAGGCCTCGGCGCGAGCGGTGTCGGCTCTGCGCGGCTCACCGGAGGCTGGACCTGAGCAGGTTGTGCGCGACGCCGACCGTCTCCTCCGCGGCACGCGTGGCGCGACCATGGTCGTGGCGCGATGGGATCGCCGCGCCGGCGTCGTCGAGCACGCCGGGGTCGGCGACGTCGGCGCTCGACTCGAGTGCGCGGCGCTCGATCGCAGCCTCGCGGGCCAATCCGGGACCTTGGGGGTCGGTCGACTCAGCGCCAATGTGCGCGTCGATCGTGAACCGGTGTCGGCGAGGGACGCAATCATCATCGCCACCGATGGGGTGACCTCGACGGGTGGCTCGGTCCGCACTGCCGGCCGCCACCCTCTGCTCGTCGCCCATGAGATCGTCACACGCTTCGGGCGTCCCAATGACGACGCCCTCGTCGTCGTCGCCCGCTTCGCGTGATCCTCTCGCCGTCGTGCGAGGGCGCATCGGTCTGGCTTGTCGTGGTGTCCGTCGGCACCGTCCCCATCACGACGAACACAGCTGTGCTGCTCCTGAGCCTGAGCGGCGTGTCTTTCCGGTCGACGCCGGTCGACGAGCAGTCGTCGGCGGTGGCCAGGCAATCGAGCACCAGCGAGGTCCTCGCCGCGCGGCA
>JBKJNL010000359.1:0-2844 GCA_046593615.1 Myxococcota bacterium
GGCTTCGGCGTCGCGCAACAGCTCTTCGGGCTTGCGCTGGATGAAGAAGCCCATGCCTTCGCTGGCGAAGCGCTGCACGGCTTTTTCGACGCGGCCGACGACGTCGACGGGGGAGACGCCGCCCTGGTAGGCGGCGACATAGGCGGCGACCGACTCGGGCGCGCCCGGCTTGCCGGCCTCGGCGGCGACGGCGTCGACGACGGCGCGCGCCATGTCATTGGGCAGCTCGCTCTGCGCCCCGTTTTGCGCATCGTTGGCTGTGTCGGCGGCAGCGGCGTCGCGCGTGGCCCCGACGACCGGACCGGGCAGCGGCAGCGGGAACTGCAGCGGCGGCGCGTCGCCGGCGTCCTGTCCGCGAAAGCGCAGGAACCCGGAATCGGCGATGAGCTTGTCGACGATGGCGCCGCCGGCGGGGCTCTCGAGGGCCCGCACAAAAGCCTTGAGGGCGATGCCTTTGACGCGCGGGGCTTTGACGGGGTCGCGGACGTATTTGCTCATGCCCGCCCGTAGCCCGATTCGCCGCGCGCTGCACAGGGGACCGGGCGCGTCAGAAGCCGCCGAGCAAGCTGGCCTGGCAGATGCCTTCGGAGACGACGTCTTCGCCGCCGACCGCGATGACGTTTACGCCGCTGCTGACCTCGAGGGTGGCGGCGGCGTCGACGGCGCGGTGGCGGCGCGCGAAGCCGGTGTCGGTGAGGACGACGGCGCCGACGGCGGGGGTCCAGCGCACGAGCTCGGCAATGGCGTCGTCGCCATCGAAGCCGTCGACGAGCACGATGGCGTCGCCGAGGTCGTTGCTGGCCGCAGCCATGCGCGACAGCGGGTGGGGCAGGGGATCGAGCAGGGTCCAGGTGAGCAGGAACGGGTCGAGCCGCCACACCTCGTCGCTGGTGCCGTCAGAGGTCTCGCCGCCGAACACGATGATCGCCTGAGACCCGGCCAGCGGCTCGCGGGCCATCGCGTGACCGGCGCGCGGGAACGGTCCCGAGACCGGCACCGCCTGCCAGCCGACCGGGCTCGCGAGGTCCAGGGTGAAGACCGTGTCGGTCAGCGTGCCGAATCCGTCGCGGCCGGCGAACATCACGAGCGTGGCGCCGATGGCGGCGATCGCGGCGTCGGTGCGAACCACCGACGGCGTCAGCGGACTGAAGACGACGGCGACGGATTCGGTGCCGGTGACCGACAACGTGCACAGGCCGGTGTTTTCGGTGCCGTCGCGCAGGCGCCCACCGACCATCACCAGGCTCGAGCCGGCGACGGCGGTGGCGAAGCCGTCGAGCAGGTCGCAGGCGGGGTCGATGGTGGCGCTCTGTTGGATCCAGGCGGTCTGGAATTCGGGCAGCCGCCAGACGTCGCCGGCGACGGGGCCGCGGCCAAAGGCGAGCCAGCTCGACCCGGCAAAGTTGCCCAGCGCAGCGTCGGCGCGGCGCTCGGGGGCGCCCGCGAAGTCGTCGAGCTGTGACCAGCTGAAGCTCGAGAAGCCGCGGGCCGACACCACGCCCCGCCAGGTGCCCTCGAAGGGGGTCGGCGACACGACGCAGGCGCCGCCGCTGCAGCACTCGTCGACCTCGTCGCACAGGGCGCCGGGGATCAAGCGGCCACAGTCGGGCAGGCACACGCCGACGACGCCGGTGAGGTGGCAGCCGGTGCCCGCCGGGCAGCCGGGGTTCTGGGCGTCGCAAGCGGCGGCGCCGCACAGGCCGGTGCTCGCGTCGCAGCTCTCGCCGGCGGCGCAGGAGGCGACGACGCAGCTGGGCACGCAGGCGCGGCTGAACGGGTCGCAGGTCTCGTTCGGCCCGCAGTGTTCGTCGAGGTCGAGGCAGCCGCGCACGCCGGCGGCGGGGCGGTCGACGACGCCGTCTCTGGCCACCCGCCAGACGAAGCCGCTGCCGCCCGAGCCATCGCCGAAGGGCACGGCGGTGAGCTGGCGCGCTCCAAAGACCTGCACGCCGCCGCTGCTGCCCGAGAGCACCAGGCCGCCGTCGCCGTCGTTGTCGATGTCCGAGACGGCGCCGCCGCTGTTGCCGCCGCTGCCGAGGCCGCGGCTGCCGGCCAGGCGATCGAGGGACAGAGCGTTGGTGCCGGCGCCGCGGGTGCGCAGCAGGCCGAGCCCCCACACCGTGCGCGCGCCGTCGCGCGCGGCGTCGAGCAAGCGCGTGCCCTCGGGCCAGGCGGGCAAGCCGGTCAAGAGCGCGGCCGGTCCGGCGACCAGGTCGGTGGCGCTGGCGCCGCCGACGAGCAGGGTGTCGCCGTCGGTGCCGAGCGCGCCGCTGTCGACGCGGCCGCCGCCGCCGCTGCCCCCGCCGCTGCTGACGCCGGCCACCAGAGAAGCAACGCCCTGCACGACGCCGCCGCTGTCGTAGACGACGACGACAACGCCGTCGCCGCCGAGGGTGACTTCGGCGTCGGCGGTGCCCTGCTGGCGATCGAGCAGTGCAGTGCCGGCGTTGTAGAAGCGCTGCAGGCCGGTGCCGGCATCGGCCAGCACCACGATCTCGTCGACGAGGACGACGCCATCGCGCAGAAACAGGCTGTTGCTCTCCTTGGGGCCGGGCTCGCCGGGGACGACCCACGAGCGCACCACGGCGAGGGTGGCGGCGTCGATGACGGCGACGGCCGAGCCGGCGCGGTCAAGCTCGAGATCCCCGAACACCGTGCCGACCAGCTGGAAGTCGGCAAAGAACACGACCTGGTTGCCCAGCAGCTCGAGCTCGACGGTGCGCAGGTCGATGAACTGGTTGACGTCGGTGACCTGGATGCCGGACGCGCCGACGCCGACGACGTCGATGGCGCCGGTGACGGCGCTCTGGTGGAACCGCGCGAAGCCGAATTCGCCGCTGCGGC
>JBKJNL010000532.1:0-3797 GCA_046593615.1 Myxococcota bacterium
CGGCGATGGCGCCGGCATCGTGGGCCTGGGCGCCCGGGGACCGTCGGGCAACGCTGGCGTCACCGCCAGCGGCACCGGCACCAGTGGCAAAGCAGACTTCGTCACCCGCCCCTGAGCTCCTGGGCGATCGTCGAGAGACACCGACAAGCGTCGTCGTCGACGTCGTTGACGGCGCGGGAATCAGTCCGCATGAGTCGACGCAATGGCGTCAGAGCTCATCCGTAATTTCAGCATCATTGCCCACATCGACCACGGCAAATCGACCCTGGCCGATCGCATCCTCGAGACCACGGGGTCCATCACCGCGCGTGAGATGCAGAGCCAGTTCCTCGACAAGATGGACCTGGAGCGCGAGCGCGGCATCACCATCAAGGCCCAGGCGGTCCGGCTTTTCTACACAGCGAAAGACGGCAAGACCTACAACCTCAACCTCATCGACACGCCCGGCCACGTCGACTTCAACTACGAGGTCAGCCGCGCCCTCGGCGCCTGCGAAGGCGCCCTCCTCGTCGTCGACGCCTCACAGGGTGTCGAGGCCCAGACGCTGGCCAACGTCTACCTGGCCCTCGACGCCAACCTGGCCATCGTGCCGGTGCTCAACAAGATCGACCTGCCGTCGGCCGAGCCCGAGCGCGTGCGTCAAGAGATCGAAGACATCATCGGCCTCGACGCCAGCGGCGCCATCCTCGCGTCGGGCAAGTCCGGCATCGGCATCGTCGACATCCTCGAAGCCGTCGTGGCCCTGGTGCCGCCGCCCAAGGGCGACGTGAACGGGCCGCTGGCCTGCCTCATCTTTGACAGCTGGTTCGACAGCTACCGCGGCGTCGTCGTGCTCGTGCGCGTCTTCGAGGGCACGGTGAAGCCCGGCATGAAGGTCAAGCTCATGCACAACGGCAAAGAGTTCGAAGTGCAAGAGCTCGGCGCGTTCACGCCGCACTCCATCAAGATGCCCAAGCTCGAGGCCGGCGAGACCGGCTTCATCATCGCCAACATCAAAGACGTGCACGACACCAAGGTCGGCGACACGTTGACGTCGGTGACGAACCCGCGGCCCGAGCCCCTGCCCGGCTTCAAGGAGATCCAGCCCGTCGTCTACGCCGGCGTCTTTCCGATCGAAGCCGCCGACTACGAGAACCTCAAAGAGTCACTCGCCAAGCTCAAGCTCAACGACGCCGCGCTGAAGTTCGAGCCCGAGACGTCAAAGGCCCTGGGCTTCGGCTTCCGCGTCGGCTTCCTCGGCCTGCTGCACATGGAAATCGTGCAAGAGCGCCTCGAGCGCGAGTTCAACCTCGAGCTCATCACGACGGCGCCCACCGTCGTCTACCAGGCGTTCATGACCGACGGCACGGTGATGGAGGTCGACAACCCCTCGCGCCTGCCCGACCCGGCCCGCACCGAGCGCATCGAAGAGCCGATCATCATCGCCAGCATCCACACGCCGGCCGAGCACGTCGGCGCGATCATCAAGCTGTGCGAAGACCGCCGCGGCATCCAGAAAGACCTGAGCTTCATCACCCAGACCCGCGTGCTGGTGAAGTACGAGCTGCCCCTCGCCGAGGTGGTCTTCGACTTCTTTGACAAGCTGAAGACCGTGAGCCGCGGCTACGCCAGCTTCGACTACGACCTCGCCGGCATGCGTCCCGACAAGCTCGTGAAGGTCGACGTCCTCGTCAACGGCGACTCCGTCGACGCCCTGTCGATCATCGCCCACCGCGATCGCGCCCAGCAGCGTGGCCGCGTGCTCTGCGAAAAGATGAAAGAGCTCATCCCGCAGCAGCAGTACCAGGTGGCCATCCAGGCCGCGATCGGCGGAAAGATCATCGCCCGAGAGACCCTGAGCGCGCTGCGCAAAGACGTCACCGCCAAGTGCTACGGCGGCGACATCAGCCGCAAGCGCAAGCTGCTCGAGCGTCAGAAAGAGGGAAAGAAGCGCATGCGCCAGGTCGGCAGCGTCGACATCCCGCAAGAAGCCTTTCTCGCCGTGTTGAAGGTCGACTGAAGCCATGACCCGAGCGAAACGCCTGACGCGCCTCGTGACACCCGGCCACATCGCGGCCTTTGTCGTCGTCATGACCGCGCTGTACTTCGTGTGGGGCCGCATCTTTCACGAAGGCGGCAACGGCTCCAACGTCGTCCTCGGCCTGCTGCTGGCGGTCGCCGTCATCTGGGTCGGCACCACGCAGCTCGGCCCGCGCATCGACGAAGCCTTGACTACGGGCGCGCGACGCGAGGTGCTGAAGCGCAAGAACGCGGCCTACGAGACCGCCGTGCTGCTGCAAAAAGCGACCAGGCGCGAGCGCAGCAACAAGACGACGTCGCTGACCTCCGACGTCTTTGCCGACCTCGACGCCGTCGTCGGCCGCCTCTTCGCCACCGCGGTCGCCAAAGACGGCGACACCGCTGTCGACATGGCGCTGCTCGACGAGGTGCACAACGACGCCAAGCGCGTGCACGACCTGGCGTTCCCGCCGACCAAAGACAGCGTCTTCCTGCAGGTCCGCTCGCTGGGCGCGGCGTTCGCCGTGGCCATCGCCCTGCGCACCTTTGCCGTGGCGCCGTTCCAGATTCCGTCGGGGTCGATGATTCCGACGCTGCTCATCGGCGACCACCTCTTTGTCTGGCGCGCGACCTACGGCCTGCAGATTCCCTCCAAGAACGGCCTCGGCCTGTTCTCGTTCCTCGGCGCCATCCTTCCCGAGAACCCCAGCTACTTCCTGCGGTGGAGCACGCCGCAGCCCGGTGACGTCGTCGTCTTCGAGGCCCCGCGCTGGGTGCCCGCCAACGCCGGCGAAGACTGGATCAAGCGCGTCGTCGCCGGCCCTGGCCAGAACGTGCGCTTCGAGAACGCCACCCTCATCGTCGACGGCCGCAAGTACGAGCAGCAGAGCGCCGACGGCAAGACCGGCGTCGACGACAACGGCAACCCCGCCGGCGTCCTCACCGAATACGACGACCACGACGAAGCCTTTGGCCGCTGGGAAAAAGAGCACGCCGCCCACAAGATCGAGCACCTCGTGAAGCGCGACGGCTCGGTCTTCGACCACTCGATCTTCAACGACATGCCGCCCCGCACCGAGCAGTGGCCCATCCCCGGCGCGGCGCCGCGCTTGACCGGCCTCCGCTGCACCGACGAGTCCTGCGTCGTCGAAGACGGCTACGTCTTTGTCATGGGCGACAACCGCGACCGCAGCAGCGACGGGCGCATGTGGGGTGCGGTGCCCGTCGACAACGTCAAAGGCAAAGCGATCTTCATCTGGGTGTCGGTCGACGGCAGCCAGAACAGCTTGAAGCTCGGTCGCTTCACGCTGCCGCGCTTCCGCGTCGACCGCCTGGGCGACGTCATCCGTTGATGTCGGGGCGCGCAGGGGGTTGCCGCTCGTCCGCCGTGCGTCAGCGGGCCACGACGGGCAACTCGATGCCGTACCAGCGGCGCACCAGCTCCCGGTTCACTTCGTCTTCGTCGACGACGCCCGAGGCCTTGATCGCGGCGCGCGTCATCTTGCGGGCGAAGGAAAACATGTCGGCCCCCATGGCGAGGCGCTGCTGCGGCGTCTTTGCGCGCATCAGCGCGTCGTAGTGCCGCTGCACATCGTCTGGTGTGTCTTTCACGGCTAGAGATCGGCGACGCCAAGGTCATCCGCCCAGCGCTCGAGGTAGGTCTCATCGAGATCGATGCTGCGGATGTCGACGTCACGGGTCATGCGAGGTGTACCGTAGAACATGAGGGCGACCGAGCCAGTCACCATGTAGTCGAAGCCCGCGGACTCAAGCCTTCCAGTCACCACCAACAGCGTGTG
>JBKJNL010000732.1:0-2642 GCA_046593615.1 Myxococcota bacterium
CGACGCAGCCAATCAACGGCCCGTTGCTGTGCGCACCTGAACGCGAGCCGTGGCCCGTGACGGCCTGTCACGCCCCGTCACGCCCCGTCACGGCGACTTCAGGGGGTCGTCGGACACCCGGGAAACAAGCCTTCGTCGGTCAGCGCGCTGCCGCACGAGTCTTCGGCGGAGACATCGCCTGTGGCGACACGACTTTGCAGCGTGGCCGCCAGGCTGCACGACGGCGCGTCGTCGCAGCGGCCGACCGGTTCGCCTTTGCCTTCGACCTTGCCTTCGGTCCCGCAGACTTTGACGACGAGGCGCTCACAGGCGCCCGCGGTGCAAGACGGAAAACCAACGTTGTCGGAGAGCGCCGCGTCGCAGCGGTCTTGCGCGAAGTCGGCCGTGAGGTGGGCGGCGACACAGCCCGGTTGCGTTTCGCAGTCGCCCTCGGCGCCGCACGTCTTGAGGATGAGCGGCAGGCAGATGACAGCGTCCTGGTTGGGCGACTCGCCCTCGCCGGTCGCCGGGCTGGGATCTTCTTCTTCAGTTTCGGCTTCGCCTTCTCCGCCGGATAGGGCCTGGTTGGGTCCATCGGCGACACACGCAACGACGAGGATCGCAGCGGTGGCGAGAGCAATGAAGAGGGTGACCAGGGTGAAGCGCATCCCGGTCAAGGTACCTCAGCCGCGGCGCATCGCACGGGCGACGTCGCGATCTGCTTCGCGCTTGCGGATGGTGTCGCGTTTGTCGTCGTGGCTCTTGCCCTTGCCAACGCCGATCAGACACTTGGCCCAGGCACCCTTGAAGTAGAGCCGCAGCGGCACCAGCGTGAAGCCGCGCTCTTGCACGAGCTTGCGCAGCTTCTCGATTTCCTTTTTTGAAGCCAGCAACTTCCGCGGGCGGGCCGGCTCGACGATGTCGATGTTGCTCTGCGCGTAGCGATCGATCTTCAGGCCCCGCAAGATGAGCTCGTCCCGTTCGATGACGGCGTAGGCGTCGCCAAAGCTGACGGCCTTCATGCGCAGGCTCTTCACCTCGGCGCCCCGCAGCGAGATGCCGCATTCGAGGGTGTCGCCGATGGCGTACTCGAACCGGGCCTTGCGGTTTTCGGCAATGGCGCCCCCGTCGCTCTTTCCCTTCTTGCTGGCCATGCGCGCACCTTAATCCTCGACGTCGCCGTGTCGAGCCCGCAGCGCAAACGGCGTCGTAGCCGCGACCTGTTCTGTGAGCGTCAGTGGTGCCCGACGACCTTCTGGCCGTGAACAAGCGTCAGCGGCTCCTTCGACGTCGGCTGCTTCGGCTTCGGCGCATGGAACGCGTGGTCGTCGTCGGGGAACACCGAACGCCGCACTTCGTCGACGTAGGACCGCACGGCGTCTTGCACGACCGCGGCGCCGTCGACGTACTTCTTGACGAACTTCGGGGTGAAGTCGGGGTTCAGGCCGAGCAGGTCGTAGAGCACGAGCACCTGGCCGTCGCAGCCGGCGCCGGCGCCGATGCCGATGGTCGGGATGTCGAGGGCCTCGGTGATCTCCTGAGCCAGATCGGTGGGGATGCCTTCGAGCACGACGGCGTAGGCGCCGGCCTCTTGCACGGCGACGGCGTCGTCGAGGACGCGCTGGCGGCCCTCGGGATCCTTGCCCTGCACGACGAAGCCGCCCATGGCGTGCACGCTCTGGGGCATGAGCCCGACGTGGCCCATGACCGGGATGCCGGCGTCGACGAGGCGCCGCACCGTGCCGGCGATCTTCGCGCCACCTTCGAGCTTCACCGACGAGGCGCCGGCCTGCAGCAGCCGGGCCGCGTTCTTCAGCGCGTCGTCGTCGTTGGACTGGTAGCTCATGAAGGGCATGTCGCCGACGACGTGGGCACGGGCGACGCCGCGGGCGACGGCGGCTGTGTGGTAGGCCATCTGCTCGATGCTGACGTTGAGCGTGTTGGCCTCGCCCTTGACGACCATGCCGAGCGAATCACCGACGAGGATCATGTCGATGCCGGCGCCGTCGAGCAGACGCGCAAAGGTCGCGTCGTAGCCGGTCAGCATGGTGATGCGCTGCCCGTCTTTCTTCATCTGCGCGATGGTGCGCAGGGTGACGGGTTTCTTTTCCTTCGACGGCGTCACGGGAGCGTGGGACGACATGAGGGCCTTCCGGCGCGGGTGTGCATGGCCCTCGTCAAGAGGAGGTGCCCGCCGGAGGATTCCGGTCGCGCCCGACTGCCCAGCCACCGAACCGTCCCGGGCGATCCCGGGGTTGCACTCGCACTGTAGCGACGCACATCGCACCCGTCTCCGTTCGACCCTCCGGTCGGGCCCGGCCACCGACCTCTTCGCACGCGCGCCGCCAACCCCCCGGCATGGCTCTCGAATTCGGCGGCGGTCTCGGGCGTCCGTTTTGACCGTGAGCGGCGCCGACACGGATCGTGAGGCATGCTGCCAAGCACTCGCACGTGGCTCGCGGTCTGTTCCGGCTTCTGCACCGGAGACGAACGCGGAGCCTGGTCACGTTCCGGGAGGCCCATGCAGACACCCACCACCGCTCGCGGATCTGTCGGCCGCTTCACCACCGCCGCCACCGCCGCCGCCACCGCCGCCACCGCCTTCAGCGTCGTCGTCGTCGCCATGGTCGCCGTCGGCGGCGCCGGCGCGGCCCACGCCGATG
>JBKJNL010000048.1:0-3781 GCA_046593615.1 Myxococcota bacterium
CTTGCTGTCGCCGTTTTCGTCGAAGCTGATGGTGCCGGTGACGCCGACGAAGCCGTTGACGTCGACGAGGGCCTTTTGCAGCGCGGCGCGCGTCTTTGGCTTCTCGGCCTGGCCTGCGGGCCCTTGGCCTTCGAGCAGGGCCCCGAGCAGGCGGGCGCTGTCGTAGGCCTGGGCCTCGACGAGGGCCGGGCGGCTGCGCGTGGCTTTGACGAAGCCTTCGACAAACTTCTGCACCAGCGGGGTCTGGTCGCTGCCATCGAAGCCGTCGACAAAGACCGCGCCGTCGACCTGGCGGCCCAGGCGGGTGGCGATGTCGGGGTCGTTCCACGTCGACGCCCCGAGCAACTGCACCGGCCGGATCTTGTCGTTGCCGGTGGCCTTTTTGTAGGCCTCGACGGTGTTCTTGTGGCTCGTCAACAGCACGTCTTCGGCGATGAGCGCGGGCACGACGAAGCCGACGGCGCGGGCACCATCGGGGATGAACAAGGCCTCGAAGTCGACGATGGGCCTGGCTTTATCTCCGCAGCTCTCGAGGGCTTTCTTTCTACGGTATTCGTTGGTGATTCCGCGGGCCTCGTCGCGGCACTCGGCGACCTCGCGGCCGCCGGCGCCGGTCATGCCGCGGCCCACCAACGATTTTGCCTCGGGGGTGAAGGTCGTCTGGTCGTGGTTGTAGCTCTCGACCGCCGTGATCTCGGCCTGGCGCTCGTCGAGGGCGTTCCAGAATTCATTCATGAGCTCGACGCCAAAAGAGTGTTTTGGATACATGATCGCGAAGCGTTTCATGTGCAAGCCGTCGACGGCGTATTCGGCCAGGGCCTGGGCCTGCTTGCGCGGCGTGAGCCCCAGGCGGAACGACCACGGCCCGGCCTCGGGCACGCCCTCGCGGCGCGACAGCGAAACCAGCGGCACGCCGTAGTCTTCGGCGGCCAGGGCCACGGGCAGGCTGGTGTCGACGAGGATGTCGCCGAGGATGGCAATGGCGTGGTCGACCTCGACGAGCTCGGCGACGGCCTGCTGGGCCTTTTCGATCTTGCCGCCCGAGTCCTTGATGACGAGCTTCAGGCCGATGGGCGTCGTGAGCGTGCCGGTCAGCTTCTCGGGCTGTTTCTTGTGCACCACCAGCTCGCCCGTCGTCGGATCGAGGGTCGGCTCGGGCACGGTCTCTTCGGCGATGGGCAGGTTGAACGCCAGGCGCACGGCGGTGAGCGCGCGCTTGCCATAGGCGGCGTACTCGCCGGTCAGCGGCAGCACGACGCCGATGACGGTGGCGTCGGTCTGCACGCGGGCCTGCAGGCGGGCGATGAGGGCGTTGGCGTCTTTTGCGAAGCGCGAGCCGGGGAACTTCTTGACGAGGTCCTTGGCCAGGGCCTGGGCGCCGGGGTCGTCTTTCTGGTGCCAGGCGATGCGCGCCAGCTTCCAGCCGAGCACCTCGTCGGCGAACGCGTCGCGGCCACCGTGCTCGTCGCGCAGGCCCCGCACGTCGCCGAAGCGCAGGCCGCCGGCGGCGGCGGGGACGTCGAGGGCTTTGACCAGTTCGTCTTCGGCGGCCTTGCGCTCGGCGCGCCGCTCGGGACCGGTGAGCTTCGGCAGCGCCGTCAACAGCGCGACGACGCCGTCACGGGCCTGCCCGCGGGCCGAAAGCTCGCGGCCCAGCTGCAAGAGCGCGGGGCCCTGCTCATCGCTCGGCAGCTTGTCGACGATCGACTTCATCTGCGGCCCCGCCGAGCCGCCGCCGCTGCTGCCCTGGGCGAGCTGGGTCATCGCCAGCAGCGCGCGGGCATCGCCGGCCGCCGGCGAGGTCGGGTCTTCGAGCAGCAGGCGCTCGAGGGCGGCCTGGGCCTCTTGCGCGCTGCGTGGCTGTTTGTCGTCGAGCAGCAGGCGCGCGAGGTCGACGGTGGCCGGGCCGCGGGCCTGGGTGTCGGCGAATTCGTCGACGACGCGGCGCAACAGCGTCTTTTGCAGGGCCGGGTCGTTCGACTGCCGGGCCTGCGCGGTGAGGCTGGCGGCGACGTCTTCGGCGAGCACCTGTTGGCCGTCCACCGACACCATGCGCGTGGAGGGCTCTTGGGTGCCGCGGGCCGAGGTGGTCGTGGTGCAGGCGGCGACGACGACGAGGAACAAGGAGCTGACGAAGCGCATATGGGCCGACCCTACCGAATTCCGCCCGGGTTATCGGTGCCACCTGGGCCACCGCGGGCCGCCCGCCCGGCCTGCCGGTGGTGATCAACCAGCGAGGCACGCGTTTGCTTCGCCGGCCCCGGATCGACAACGCGACGCCGCCGCAGACGGTGGCTCCGACGACGACCACGACGTCGCTCTCGCCGCTGCCGCCGCCTTTGGCGCCGCGATCTCTCTTGCAATGGCATCGTGCTCTGGTAGGAGTCACGACGTCCGGTGGCCTGTAGCTCAGTTGGTTAGAGCGCACGCCTGATAAGCGTGAGGTCGGCAGTTCAAATCTGCCTAGGCCAACCAGAACGACACGACCCACCTCACGGTGGGTTTTGTTTTTCCGCAGCAGGCGCTTCCACAGCAGGGGCTTCCACGGCGGGCGCTTCCGCGTCACCCGGCCGCGCGGGTTCGCCGCCCGCTGCACGCCGCGCCGGCCTTTGCCCAGTAGCGCTCGATCGCCGGGCAGCGCCACGACGGGGCCTGGAGATCGCCTCCTGTTTGAAGCTCGTCATCGGGTCAGGCCGTCGTCATGGTGCTGGAAGCCTCCTTTGACGGCGGCGGCGACCGCCTCGGCCTCGTGGATTTCGGGTCTCTGGTTTTCGCGGGTTGGGGCTTTCTCCTCGCCCCGCCCCCTCCCAGCGGGGGCAGCCGCCCGACGCAGACCCCCTCTGTCGGTCAGCGAAGGCTCGGCTGGGCAACCAGCCGAGCCCTAAGCGCTCAAAACTTTATGACGAGAACCTTCTGCAGGTCTGCGGCCGCGTGAGCATCTCGGTCGGTCCTGTCTCCGCCCTGCCCTTGGCGCTCACGTCGAACGGTCAGGGATCGAAGCACGCGAGGTCGCTTGCCTCGCACACCGAGAAGGACTGGGTGACCGAGACCGGCGCCGCGGCCCGACACGGAGGCCTCGGCCGAGCGTGATCGCGCCGTGGGAATTCGCTGCTGCTGTCGCACTCCTTCTCGAAGCAGTCGGTCAGGCCGTCGAAATCATTGTCGCGGCCGTCCCCGCATTGCTCGGCACCATCTTCGATACTGGCCAGCGCAGTGTTTGTGGCAAACAGATACTCAGTAGAATCGCTACTCCACGCATGTCCCCACCTCATCATCCGTGATCGGTCCGTTGTTGCAAATCAATGTCGTGCCACGAATGATGGTGCCGCTCTCTTCGATCCACTCGACGAAGCGCTCATTTCGGACCGGGACATTTCCTTGAGCCTCGAAATCCCCTTCGATGATTGCCCCTTGCGCGAAGCCCCGCCAAGTTGACAAGAAATCGTTGACGGTCACCTCAACGTTGCCCCCGACATGCGCCAGCGTCGGAAACTCCAGATCCGTCAGCCGCGACCCGTCAACGATGAGATCGCCGGCCACATCTTGGAGGAGGGGGAGGTTCACCGCCGTGAACCCCCCTCCGAGGTGCAGCGTCCCGACGCTTTCCAACTCCACCGGTCCAGGGAGACTCTTGACGTCGAGCAGGCCCGTCACGCGACGCAGGCGGGTGAATCCGCTGAGGGTCGCGTTCGCTTCAATGTTGTCGACCTCTTCGACGTTGTTGAAGCCGCTGATTTCGCCGATCGAAGCGAAGCCGAAAGGGTTGCCGATGCTGCCGAGC
>JBKJNL010000060.1:0-6155 GCA_046593615.1 Myxococcota bacterium
AGCGACGGTCATTGCCGCAACATGATGAGCGATCAAGCAACAGAAATCGGCATCGGCTACGCCGACGGCGGCGGGCGGTTCAATGCCTACTGGACCCAGACCTTCGGCGCCCGCTGACCGTCAGCCAGACAACTCGGCCAGCCAACTCAGCCAGACACCTCAAACGGCGCCGTCGATCTCGAAGACCGAGCGGTGGGCGCCGCGGTCGATGGCGTCGTCAAACAACGATCGCCACGTCGCATCCGACGACAACGTCGCCGAATCGCCGACGACGATGAGCTTCCGCTTGGCCCGCGTCAGCGCGACGTTCAGGCGGCGCTCGTCGGCGAGGAAGCCGACCTGGGCGTCGGCGTTGCTGCGCACGGCGGAGAACACGATCGCGACCTTTTCGCGGCCCTGGAAGCCGTCGACGGAGTCGACCTCGAGGCCGGCGTCGACGAGGTCGGCCAGCTCGGCGGCCAAGAGCGCGCTTTGCGCCGAATAGGGCGTGATGACGCCGACGTCGGTGGCGGCGAGGCCGCTCGCGATCAGATCGCGCACCAGCAGGGCGACGACGCGGGCTTCACCGGGGTTCGACTTGCTGGTCTTTTCGTCGACGGCGGCTTCGTCGAAGCCGGCGCCGGCGGTGTCGACGACGTCGAAGACGACGCCGGCGCGGGCGATGCCGTCGTTGGGCGTCAATGTCGACGACGCCACGCTCGGGTGGGCTGTGAGCTGGCCGTCGTACCAGGTGCGCGACGGGAAGCTCATGATGTCTGCGTGCATGCGGTGCTGCACGGTGAGCATGTGGCTGACGCTGCTCTTGCTGCCCTTCGTTGCGTCTTTCTTTGAGTCGGCCGTCGAAAGCTCCCGGAAGATCGTCGACGACAACCCGGCCTTTTGGGCCGCCATCGACGTCACCACCGGCGGCAGCTGCTTGTGATCGCCGGCCAGCACCACGCGGTTGGCGTGCAGCGCGCCGAGCAAGATCGCCGGCGTCAGCGCCTGCGAGGCTTCGTCGATGACGACGACGTCAAAGGCATCTTCTTCGCCGATCAGATCGTCGAGGCGGCCGCGGAGGGTGCCGCACAAGACGCGGGTGCGCTCGAGGACGCCTTGCGCGGCGATGCGCTCGAGCCGGCGGGCTTCGGCGAACAGCTTGCCGGCCTCCATGCGCGCTTCGCGCTCGCGGGCCCAGGCTTCGCGGCCGCGGTCGCTTCGTCGCCGGGCGCTGCTGAGCAGTGCCTGGGCCTGATCGACGAGGTCGCGAGCGAGCTTTCGGTGCGGGTGGGCCTCGGTGAGCGCCGCCACGGTGTGGCTCTCGAGCTCGGGGTTCACGCGCGCCGGATCGCCCAGCCGCGCCAACGCCAACGTCGGATCGGCCTGCAGGATCGACAGCGCCAGGTGGTCGATGGCGGCGTTGCTCGCGGTGAGGGCCAGCACCCGTTCGCCGCGGGCCACGGCGCGGGTGACGACGTCGACGAGGACCCGGGTCTTGCCCGTGCCCGGCGGGCCGTGGATCAGGGCGATGTCTTCGGCCAGCAGCCCGTGCGCGGCGGCGATTCGCTGGTCGTCGTTCAGCTCTGGGCTGAGCCCGAGCGTGGCGATGTCGTCGGGCAGGCGCGTGGGGCGCGCGGCGACGACGCCGAGCAGGACCTCGATGAGCCGGGCAGGGCGGCCGCTCGAACCCTTGGCGCGGGCCACGCCTTCTTTCAGCCGGCGGATGGTGACTTCATCTTCACCGCGCAGCAGGTCGACCGCGTCGTCGACGTCGACGTCTTTGGCGGCGTCGCTGCCGTCGAACACGACCTCGATGGTGCCGCGACGTCGTCGGGCGACCACGCCGTGGCCGGCGGCGACGGGGCGTCCTTCTTCGTCGCGCTCGAGCAGCACGACGGAGGCACCGGGGCGGGCCTCGAAGCGGTCGACGTGTCCTTTGCGGTTGGGATCGTCGGCGAGGATCATGCGCACGCGGCCCAGCAGGGCGTGGCGCTGCTCGACCACCTTGGCCCGGCGCAGCAGCACGCCGCGCTCTTCCAGCTGCTTCGACGACGTCGCTGTTGAGCCGGTCAGCGCTTCGCTGCGCTCGCGGCTTTCCTGCTCTTCGAGGGCGAGGGCCCGCGTGAGCTGGTCGAGCCGGGCGACGGCCTCGTGGTGGAGATTTCCCGCCATTGGCCTGGCCCTCCGCAGCTCGTCAGACTTTGTTCTTCAAGAGCGGGTTCTGCAGAACCAGCGTCGACTCGCCGACCATGGCGTCGTCGTCTTCTTCGTCGGGCAGGGGGATCGTCACCTTGGGCGCGAGCTCGGTGGGGACCTTTGAGCCCGCGACACGCCGCTTGAGCTCATCGATGATGGCCAACGCCTTGCGGTGCTTCTCGGCGAGCTCGCGCATCTTGTCGTTGATCGCCTTGTTCATCTCGGCCTGGGCCTTCAGCTTGCCCACGGCCTCGTTGTATTTGCCCTTGACGTCGTCGAGCGTCTTTTTGGTGTTCTCGTCGGGACCGCTGCCCGCGACTTGCAGCTGGGCGTGCAGCTCTTTGGCCTTGGCGATCGCCTCCTTGGCCTTTTCCCGGTACTGCGACGACTCGAGGGTGGCCTTTGCCAGGCGCTCGTCCTTGGCTTTGACCTCGACGCGCAGGTCTTCGAGCTGGCGATCATTCTCTGACGATGCCTTGAGCGTTGCGTCGGCGAGCTGCTTCTGCAGCTTCTCTTGCGCGGCCTCGGACTGGGCCTTTTCGCGAGCCCGGGCCTCTTTTTCGACGCGCAGCTCGGCGGTGTGATCGTTGAGCTTCTGCTCGGCGAGGTCGGCGCGTTCTTTGGCGGCGGCTTCGGCGTCTTTGGCGCGCTTCAAGAGCGTGTCGGCCTTTTGGCGCAGCTCGGTGTAGCGGACCTTGACCTCGTCGCGCTCTTTGCGCGCGGTGTCGAGCTCGGCGCGGCCCTTGACCTTCTCGTCGGAGACGGAGGCCTTTGTCTCTTCCATCTTCTTGAAGAGCGAGTCTTCTTTTTCCTGGAACTGCGACTCGAGGCCCGCCTTTTCGCGCTTGGCGGCGACGAGGTCGTCCATGGCCTTTTTGGCCTGGGTGCGCAGGCGGGTCAGCTCGTCGGTGAGCTTCTCGTTGTTGCCCTGGGCGCCCTCGAGCTCCTCGTCGAGCAGGCTGATGCGGTCGGAGAGCGCCGCTTTGTCGCGCTGTTCGCGCTCGACCTGGGCTTCGAGCTTGAGCTTGTTCTCGTCGGCGCGCTGCAGGCGGCCCTTGGTGTCTTCGAGCTCGGCCCCGGCGGCGCCGATGTCGGCCTTGTAGCGGGCCACGGCCTCTTGGAGCTTCTCGATGCGCTCTTTCATGCCGCGCTCGAGACGCTCGCGGTCGGCCGAGTGGGCCTGCACATCCTGCGAGTGGTTCGCGCGCTCTTCGGAAAGCTCGGCGGACAAGAACGCGTTCTGCTCTTTCTGCTCGCTGAACTGCTGCGTGACCTCGTCGACGCGGTCGTTGAGGACCTTGATTTCGTCATGCGCGGTGTGGAGCTGGGCCTCGGCTTTGCGCAGCTCGCGCGTCAGCTCGTTGACCCGCTCTTTGCCGTCTTGCACGAGCTGATCGAGCTCGCCGCTCTTGGCGCGGGCCCGGTTGAGGTCGCGGTCCAGCTCGTCGCCACGGGCGCGGGCGGCGTCGAGCTCGTGGGTGAGCCCGGCCTCTCGCGTCTTTGCCTGCCGCTCGGCGTCGTGCATCGCGGCGTCGAGCTCTTTGTTCTTGCTCTCGACCTCGGCGATGCGCTGGTCGCGCTTGAGCACGTCTTTCTGGCGGCCGACGCGCTCGGTGTCCCATTCGCGCGTCTTGTCACCGAGGCGGGTCTCGGTGTCTTTCAGGGTGGCTTCGGTCGCCGCCAGGCTGGCGCCCTGCTCGTTCAGGCGGGCGTCGCGCTCGGCGAGGGCGGCCTTGAACTCGCCGATGCGACCTTCGAGCTCGCGGGCGTGGGCGGTGGCCTTTTTGCGGGTGTCGTCGAGCTCGGCGGCGGTCTCTTCGAGGCGCTTGATCGTCGCCGTCAGCGTGCCGACGGTCTCTTGCAGCTTCTGCTCGAGGCGGTGCTTCTCTTGCGAGAGCTCGAGGGCGTGCTGCTGGGTGTCTTGCAGCTCGGTGGTGAGCTCGGCAGCGCGCGTCTCGCTCGCTTCGAGCTGGCCTTTGACGTCGGTGAGCTGGCCCTGGGTGTCGGCGAGGTCGGCTTCGAGGTCGACGACGCGGCTGCTGCGGTCTTCGAGCTTGGCGCGGGTGTCGGCGAGGTCGGCGGTGGACTTCTCGAGCTCGGTCTCGAGCCCCTCTTTGTCGAGGGTGAGGTCGCGCAGCCGGCTCTCGAGGTCGTCGATGTTGGCGCGGAAGCCGGCGTCGTCGCTGGCCTTTTTCTCGCGCAGGATCGACAGCTCGCGCCGCAGCGCTTCGCCGTCTTTGGTCGAGTCGACGAGCTTGCCCTTGGTGCTGTCGAGCTGGACGTCGAGCTCGGCGACGCGCGCCTGCAGATCGGCGATGCCGCGGTTCAGCTGGGCGGCATTTTCTTTGGCGTTGGCGTCGCGCTTCGAGAACTCGCTGCGAGCGGTCTCGAGGTCGTTGACGAGGTCGCGGATCTCGGTGGCGCTGCGGTCGTTTTCGTCGGTGCGGTTCTGCTGCTCGGAGCGCAGGGAATCTTCGAGCGCGACGACCTTCGCGGTCAGCTTCGAGATCTCGCTGTCGCTGTCGTTGGTCGCGGTCTCGAGCTCTTCGGCGAGGGCCTTTTTCTCACGTTCGAGGCGCTCGGCTCGCTCGGTGCCCAGCTCGACGTCGAGGCGCAGGGCGCCGATGCGGTCTTCGGCGGCGGTCAGCTGGGCGAGCAGATCTTCGCGCGCCTTTCGGGCCCGCTCGAGCTCGCGCTCGCGCAGGTCGAGCATCTCGGCGAGCTGGCCCATCTCGCGGTCGCGCTGGGCCCACAGCTCACGGGCTTTGGCGATGTCTTGTTCACGCCGGCGCAGGCTCTCGCGCAAGAAGCCGAGCTTGGCCTCGGGGCCGGCCGACGCCGTCGGGGCGTTGATCGGATCATCAGAGCGGCCCTGGGTCAGCAGCTCGTCAAAGGTCGGGCCGGCGGCGGCGCCGCGGGCTTCGGGGCGTCCGCGGTTTCGCGGCGGCGGGGCGTTCACGGGGGGCGGCGGGCCCAAAGGCGCACCGGCGGCACCGGAACCGTCGGGCGCGGGGGCCGGCATCTCGCCACCCGGCGACGAGCTCTCGACCTCGCGGGCCATCGGGCGCGCGGCGATCTGCGACGCGAGCGGCGCGCCGTTGGGAAAAGCGTCGGGGATCAACTTGCCGACGGCGTCGAGCAGCTGATCCATCGAAAACGGCTTGTGCATGTACGCGTCGGCCGGCGTCGGCGTCTTGCTGTGCTGCGCAAAGGCCTCGGGGGTCTCTTGCCCCGACGTCAAGATGATCGGGATGCGCTTGAGGTCCTGCTGCTTTTTCAGCCGGTTGCAGAACGAATAGCCCGAGCCCTTGGGCAGCTCGACGTTCAAGAGGATCACGACCGGCGAGCGTTGCCGCACGAATTCGACGACGTCGCCGTCGGCCAATACGTGGGTGTCGAAACCCATGTTGTGAAACGCCTGCTCGACGACGCTCGCCACGTTCGTGTCGGGCTCGATGATTGCCACCGATCGGGCCAAGGAATCCTCCAGACCCGACGGACGACGCACGTGCGCGCGCTCGGTCCTCCACGGGTGCGGCACTCTACTTGTGAGGCAGGTGACACTCCACGACTTCCTTCCGCGTGCCGCGACGGCGTGGCGCCACCTGGCGCCACATGGAGCCGGTGGGTGCGCACCGGCGAAGCACCCGAAGACGGCCGCGGCGTTGTTGCGACCGCTCCGGTGTGGCAAAGCACCGGGGTTGCCTGCATCCCCTGTTGTGAGGTCGTGATGACGACGAAGAGACGTTCGTGGTGTGGTCGTTCCGCGGTCGCAAGCGCGCTCATCCTGGTGCCTCTGGCCGGGTGTGAATGCGAGCCGGTTCTGAACACCGTCGCGCCCCGCATCACCATCGACGTTTGCAAGAAGCCGGAGAAAGAGCCGACGGCCGAGTGCGCCATCGCCTACGGCGAGGCGCCGTTGTCGGTGGCCGCCGAGCAGTTCTTCACCATCACCAATCCGTCGGCGCTTGAGCTGGTCT
>JBKJNL010000996.1:0-7096 GCA_046593615.1 Myxococcota bacterium
CCCTGCTCGTCGACCTGCACGAGACCCATGGCCGCACGGTGCTGGTCATCACCCACGAGCCCGAGGTCGCTCTGCGCTGCCAGCGGGTCATCCAGCTCAAGGACGGCAAGGTGGTCAAGGACGAGAAGAAAAAGACGACACAGGCAAAGGCCCCGCCGACCGTCTCGCGCTGAACCGGCCGCGCTGAACCCGTCGCGCCGAATCGGCCTGCTCCACAGGGCCGCGCGAAGTCGGCTACATTGTCGGTGACATGGACACGGCTCCCCGTCGACGACTGCCTCGGCTCCCGCTGCCCGCCAAGCTGCTCGTCTCCTACCTCGTCGTCGTGGCCGTGGGCGCCGTGCCGACCTTCATCTACGTGCGCAGCAAGCTGCAGAACGACCTGCTGCACCTCGCCGAGAACGACGTTCGCGAAGGCGCCCGCCGCGCCGCCGCCGGCCTGCTCGGCTTCGCCGACACCGACATCGTCGGCCGCACCCGCACCATCGCGTCGGTGCTGCCGCAGCGCCTGACCCTGATCGCGCCGTCGGGCGAGGTCTTGTTCGACAGCGAGTCGACGACGACGGCGAACCACCTGACGCGTCCCGAGGTGCAGCAGGCGCTGGCCGGGCGGCCGCTCGTCGACGTGTTCACCGCGCGGCGCGTCTCGGAGTCGACCGGCCGGGACACGCTCTACGCCGCCACCCGCTTGATGAACGGCGGGCCCGTGCTGCGCCTCGGTGATCGCGTCGACGACATCGTCGAAGCCGCCGCCGACCTGCGCCGCTTCGCCAGGAACGTGCAGGCCGCGGCCATCTCGGTGGCCTTTGGGCTCTCGCTGCTGGCGGCCATCCTGTTCATGCGGCCGCTGCAGAAGCTGACGGCGACGGCGCAGGCCCTGGCGTTGGGAGATTTGTCGGCGCGCTCCAACATCGTCGCCGACGACGAGGTCGGTGACGCCGCCCGCGCCGTCGACCAGATGGCGGTCGACCTGCGCCGACGACTCGCCAACGCCGGCTCGGGCGACGCGCTGCTGGCCCAGCTCGTCGACGCCCTGCCCGTGCCGTGCGTGATCGTCGAGCCGGCCGCCGGCGGCACGGCCGACGGCAAGAACGAGGTGTTCGCGATCAACGGTCCGGCCCGGCGCGTCTTGCGCGTCGAGGGCACGAGCGCGCGCCGCAAGGTGCAGGAGATCACGGCCAGCGGGCGGTTCCGCCGCGCCCTCGAAGAAGCCGAGGCCGACGGCGACCCCGAGCCGTGCGTGCTGCACATCGACGAGGGCGTGCGCTTCGAGGCCCTGGTGCATGTGCTCAAGCGCCCCGGCGCAGCACCGCTCACGGTGATCCTCGGCCACGAAGCACCCGAAGACACCGCCACCGCCCTGCCGCTGGTCACGCTCGTCGAGCCGCGGCCCTTCGATGTCGTGCTGCAGGAAGCCAAAGAGCGCGCGCGCTCGATGCTCGGCGACGTCATGATCGAGGTCGACGACACCCCCGGCGTGCTGGTCGCCGACGTCGACGGCCGACTGGGCCGCGCGCTGGCGATCGCCTTTGAGGTCTGCGCCAAGAGCCTGATCGGCAAGAGCGACATCCTCGGCGTCGACGTGCACGTCGAGCCCACGCGGGTGCGGCTGGTGCTCGACGCCGTCCCCGATGCCGGCCTCGTCGACTCCGTGCGACCGGTTTTGGCGCCGCTCGGCGGCGACATCGTCGTCGACCTCAAGGAGGTGCGCCTGTGGCTGCCGCGCGCCTGATCGCGGGAGGCGGCCGTTGAGGTCCGTCGACGTCGCGGCCCGTGACCGGCGGACCCTCGAGGTGCGGCAGCACTTCGCGCTGCCCCACGAGCAGGACAAAGAGACCCGCTACGAGACCCGGTTGTGGCTCTACTTCCCGCGCGGCTTCGGCATCTCGCCGCAGACCTTTACCGCCGAAGCTTTCTACAAAGATGCGCACACGTACATGCGGCTGCACGCGCCCTCGCTGCGCCTCAAGGACTTCGCCGACCTCGAGCACCCGACGAACCCGGCGGCGATTCTGCGGCGCCAGCTGCCGATGCTCGTCGAAGACCACGCGCCCACCGCCGCGGCCCTCGACACCCTGGCCAAGACCCTCGGCGCCGAGCTCGTCGACGCCGTCACCACCACCACGCGCGCGCTCATCCGGCGGGTGCGCGAGGTCGACGTCGCCGACGACAAATCAGCGCTGGTGCGCGAGGTCGACGGCTGCTGCGCCGACGTGCTGCGGGCCCTCGGTGCCGTGCGTCGCGTGCGGGCCAAGGCCCGCGCCTACCGCACCGTCGCGCCCGGGCTCCTGCCCGCGCTGTCGTTTGCCGAGGAGTACGCCTCGGCCGTCGTCGACGAGCGGCTCGCCGAATTGGCCAACGCCATCGATCAGACGTCGGCCTTGCGCGACGGCAGCGGCGCGGCGGTGAAGATGCGCCTGGCCGTGGCCCGCGCCGCCGACACCGTGCACCGACGACGGCGTGAGCAGGGCTTTCCGATCCCCGCCGGGGCCAACACCAGCCCCGAGTACTTCACGTACCGCCTCGGGGTGCTGAAAAAGGAGATGCAGCGCGCCCTCTACGTCGACACCCGCGCCAACAAGTCGGACCCCTTCTGGCGCAACTCCGCCGCCGCCATCGCCGCCGGCCTCGCCGCCACCTGGGCGCTGTTGGCGCAGGTGCAGCTGTTCGCCGGTGGCTTGTCGTCGTCGCAGTCGGTGTTGCTCTTCGCCGGCGCCGTCGTGGCGTACATGCTCAAGGACCGCCTCAAGGAGTGGACGCGCAACATCCTCACGCGGAAGCTGCTGCGCTGGGACCACAACGAGCGCATCGTCGGCGACGCGCTGCACTGCGCGGGGCTCGGCAAGATTGGCGGGCGGGCCGCCGAAATCGCCCGCTGGGTCAAAAGTGACGATGTGCCCAAGCCGATCGCGGCATTGCGCCAGAGTGTGCGCACAGTGCGGGGCGTCAGCGAGCTTGAGCACATCTTCATGGTGCACCGGCACGTGGTGTTCGCCGCCCACGACGACCCCGTGCCCGAGGGCTTCGGTGTGCAGGAGCTGTTTCGGCTGTCGCTCGACGAGATCCTCAAGCGGCTCGACGACCCCGTCGACGACGTCAGCTACTACGACCCCGTCGCCGGCACCTTTGACACGGCGGCGATGCCCAAGGTCTACCACCTGAACATGCTGGTGCAGTCCACCGACATCACCAGCGGCGACCAGGTGACCAGCCGCTTCCGTGTCGTCGTCAACCAGCAGGGCATCGTGCACATCGACCGCGTGCTCGATCGCCGCGCCAACACCAGCATCGTGCCCGGCTCCCTCACCGACACCGCTGCCGCCGAGTAGCCGACCGCGCGCGGCGCGCTTCCCACGGCGTCACCAGCAGCGCGGCGACGCGCCCAGAACGACGTCAGCGACGAAATGCCCCGCTTTCCAGCACTGGGGCCTTCTGCCCCGACGCTGCCGTTTTTGCTGGCACTCGTGCTGCATGGCTTCAAGCACCAGACAAGGGATGGCCGTGATGATGGGCTCCAAAGACGACCTCAAAAAAGCCGACGAAGACACCAAGATCCGCGTGTTGTTCGTCGAGGACGACGACGACTTGCGGGAGATCGTCACCGAGTTCCTCGACTCGCAGGGCTACGCCGTCACCGAAGTCGGCAGCGCCGAAGCCGGCCTGTCGCAGCTGCAGGCGGCCCGCTTCGACGTCGTGCTCTCCAACAATTCGCTGCCCGGCAAGACCGGAACGTGGATGTTGGCCCAGGCCCGCTCGGCCGGCCTGCTGAAGAGAACCGCGACGCTGATGATGAGCGGCGATGACCCCGAGGTGCTGCTGCCCGGGGTGCCGCTGGTGAAAAAACCGGCGGGCACCCAGGCGCTGCTCGCCGCGCTCGCCAGGGCAACGGGAGACCGGCCGCACGACCGCCGCCGCGCGCACGGCGGGGTGATGCAGCTCGACCTCTACGTCGACAGCAGCAGCCCGACGGCGAGCGTCGTCGTCGAGCGCCTGCAGCGCGCCATGCAGGCTTTGACCTCGACGCACCTGCGCTTGACCGTCATCGACGTCAACGGCGACGACGCCGAAGTCTCGGGCCCGGTCCGGGCGACGCCGACCCTGGTGTGCCGCGTCGCCGGCCGCACCGTGCGCGTCGTCGGCGAGCTCGAAGACACCGCCGCCCTGCAGGTCAAGCTGTTGAAGAGCGTCTCGGCCTGAGAGCGCGGCTGCTCGTCGCTGTGTCAGGGCTCTCTGAAACGGCTCAGCGCTCGATGAAGCAGCAGTCGCCGTAGGAGTAGAAGCGGTAGCCCTCGCGCACCGCGGCGGCATAGGCGTCGAGGAGCCGTCGTCGTCCGACGAGCGTGCCCACGAGCACCAGCAGCGTCGACTCGGGCAGATGGAAGTTCGTCACCAGGGCGTCGAAGCCGGTGACGACGTGGCCGGGCTTGATGAAGATGCGCGTCAGGCCCTCCCCTGCGGAAAACGGGGTGGCGATGGGCTCGTCTTTGCCGAGCATGGCGCGCGCGCTCTCGAGCACGCGGGCGGCGGTGGTGCCGACGGCGACGATGCGGCCGCCGCTCTGCCGCGTCTCGTTGAGCAGCGCCGCCGTCGCTTCCGACAACCACCAGGGCTCGGGGTGCATCTTGTGCGCGGAGAGGCGCTCGCTGTGCACCGGCAAGAACGTCCCCGGACCGACGTGCAGCGTGACGGGGGCGAGCCGCACGCCCTTGGCCGCGAGCTGCCACAGCGTGTCCTGATCGAAGTGCAGGCCGGCCGTGGGCGCCGCCGACGAGCCGGCTTTGTCGTGGTCGCGAAACACCGTCTGGTAGCGGTCGTCGTCGTCGGCGTCCGCAGCGCGCTGCAGGTAGGGCGGCAGGGGCACGCTGCCGTGGGCCCAGGCATAGGCGACGGGGTCGCCGTCGAAGCGCACCCGCCAGGCGCCGGGCTCGTCGTCGACGGGGCCGATGACGGTGGCAAAGAATGCGTCGGTGCCGTTCGGCCCGGCGGAAAAGATCAGGCGCGATTGCGGCTTCGGCTTCTTTGACGCGTTGAGCAGCACGACCCACGCGCCCGGCTCGAGGGCCGTCGTCTCCTGGCGGATGAGCAGCACCTCGACCTTGCCACCGCTGCCGGCTTTTTCGCCGAACAGCCGCGCGGGCAAGACGGTGGTGTCGTTGACGACGAGGCAGTCGCCGGCGCGCAAGAGGCCGACGATGTCGGCGAAGCGTCGGTGGTGCAGCCCGCCGCCCTGCTCGACGGGGCGCGGGTCGAGGTGCAGCAGGCGCGCGCCGGCCCGCTCGGGCAGCGGGTGGCGGGCGATGCGCTCAGGCGGCAGGTCGAACGACCACGACGACAGCAGGTCTTCGTCGACGTCGTTGTCGACGTCTTGGTCGGCCTCGTTGCCGACGTCTCGCATGACAGCGCTGGCGGACGCGGCGGGTGCCCGATCGCTCACGCGGCTTCCTTCTGGGGCGCCGAGCCCGACGGCGCGTACCCGGGCCCGAGCGGCCCCGGAGCGGGGAGCCCGGGCCCGAGCGGCCCCGGAGCGGAGTACATGCCTTCGATGAGGGCGGCCCAGCGGGTGCCGACGGCCTTGCGCTTCACCTTGAAGCTCGCGGTCAGCATGCCGTTGTCGACGGAGAACGCCTCGGGGACCACGCGAAACATCTTGATGGTCTCAAACGAGCTGAGCTCGCTGTTCACGGCGTCGAGCTGCTCTTGCAGGTAGGCCAGCGTCGTCGGCGCGTGCTTGTCGGCCGGGTGGCCGGTGCGCGTGGCCCACAGCTGCAAGGCGTCGTCGTCGACGACCAGCAAGGCCGTGCAGTACTTGAGGTTGTCGCCGATGATCACGGCCTCGGTGATGAGCGGCTTCGACTTCAACAGCCCCTCGATCTTCTGGGGCGCGACGTATTTGCCGCCCGAGGTCTTCAGCATGTCCTTCTTGCGATCGGTGATGTGCAGGAAGCCCTCGTCGTCGAGCTTGCCGATGTCGCCGGTGTGGAACCAACCATCGGCGTCAAAGGCCTCGGCGTTGGCGTCGGCGCGGTTCAGGTAGCCGCTGGTCACGTTGGGACCCTTGACACAAATTTCGCCATCTGTTTCGATCTTCAACTGCACACAAGACAGCAGCGGTCCGACGGTTCCCAGCTTCCAACGCTTGGGGGTGTTGGCCGAGATGCCCGGGGTCGTTTCGGTGAGTCCGTAGGCCTCGACCAGGGTGATGCCGAGGGCAAAAAAGAACTCCTGCACCGCCGGGGCGATGGGCGCCGAACCGGTCAGCATGGCTTCGACGCGGTCGAGGCCGAGGCGGGCGCGCAGCTTCGAGAGCACCAGGCGGTTCGCCACCCGGTATTTGGCTTTGAGCAACGGTGGAATCGGCTTGTTCTGCTGCCGATAGGGGATGGTCTTCTTGCCGATGTCGAGGGCCAGGGCAAACAGCTTCTGCCGCCGCGGCGGGGCGCTGGCGACCATCGACATCAAGCGCGCATACATTTTTTCATACATGCGCGGCGCCGACGGCACGAAGCCCGGCCGCGAGCGCGTCAGATCTTCGAGCAGGGTCTCGACGGTGGCCAGCACGACGACGGCCTGGAAGTAGACGGCGCCGAGGCCGATCAAGCGGCCAAAGGCGTGGGCCAGGGGCAGGAACAAGAAGACGCCGGTGTTGCGCGTGCCCTCGGTGAACATGCCCATGTCGCCGCTGACGTCGAGCAACGACAACCAGTTGCCGTGGGTGTGGATGACGCCCTTGGGCGCGCCCGTCGTGCCCGACGTGTAGCAGTAGCTGGCGACGTCTTTGCGCGTGAGCGCGGCGGTGCGACGACGGCGCTCGGCGGCGGTGCCCGCGAGGTGCGCGCGGCCGCGGGCCTCGAGATCGGCGAGGGACTGCCAGTCGTCGGCGGGGGCCAGGCCGCGCGGATCGATGACGATGATCGTCTTGAGCTTGATGCGCTCTGTGCCGTACTCGACGCCCAGGAATTGGAAGCCGTCACGGATCGCGCGCACTTTTTCCAGCTGCGCCGGGCCTTCGACAAAGACGACCTCGAGGCCGGCGTCGACGTGGAGGTAGCCGACCTCGGGGGCCAGCAGCGTGGCGTAGATCGGCACGGTGATGGCG
>JBKJNL010000454.1:0-3461 GCA_046593615.1 Myxococcota bacterium
TCGGTCAGGCCATCGAGGCCCGCGCGCGCCGGCGCACGACCTCGGCCTTGCGGGCCCTGGCCGGGCTGCGCGCCGACGTCGTCCACCGCGTGCTCGACGATGGCAGCGTCGTCGACCTGCCCATCGGCGACGTCCGCCGCGGTGACGTGATCATCGTGCGTCCGGGCGAGCGCGTGGCCGCCGACGGCAAGGTCAAAGAAGGGCAGGGGCACGTCGACGAAGCCATGCTGACCGGCGAGCCCGCACCCGTGAAAAAAGGCGTCGGCGACGTCGTCACCGGCGGCACCACCAACGGCGGGCAGGCATTGCACGTCGAGGTCTTGCGCACCGGCGACGAAAGCACGCTCTCGAGGCTGCTGCAGCTGCTGCGCGACGCGCAGGCGCAAAAGGCGCCGACGCAGCGGCTCGCCGATCGCGTGGCCTCGATCTTCGTGCCGGTGATCCTTGTCATCGCCGCCGTCACCTTTGCCGTCTGGTTCTTCGTCGGCGGTGTCGATGCCGCCGTGGTCCACGCCGTCGCCGTGCTCGTCATCGCCTGCCCGTGCGCGATGGGCCTGGCGGTGCCGACCGCGGTCATGGTGGCCACCGGCAAGGCCGCGCAGCAGGGCGTGCTCATCAAGGGCGGTGAGGTGCTCGAGCGCGCGGCCGACGTCGACAGTGTCGTCTTTGACAAGACCGGCACGCTGACCGTCGGCAAGCCCACCGTGGTGGAGATCATCGGGGATCAGTCCGAGAACGTCATCGCCAGCGCCCTGGCGGTGGAGCGCAGCTCCGAGCACCCGCTGGCCCAGGCACTCGTTCGCCACGAGGCGTGGTCGAAGCTCCCCGCGAAAAAGGCTCGCCAGATCGAAGCCGTCGAAGGCGCCGGTGTGCGCGGGGTCGTCGACGGTGCCGTCGTCGCAGTCGGCAACCGCCGTCTGGGCTTCAGCGTCGACGACGCGCTCGCCGCGGCCGAGATGCGCCTGCTCGAGGCTGGCCGCACGCCGGTGTTCGTCGCCGTCGACAGTGTCGCGCGCGCTGTGCTCGGCATCGACGACATGATCCGCCCCGATGCGCGCCAGGTGCTTCCGCGGCTCGGGCTGCCGCTGCGCATGCTCACCGGTGATCGACGGGAGCCTGCTGAGCGCGTGGCCCGTGAGCTCGGCATCGCCGAGGTCGACGCCGAGCTGCTGCCCGCCGACAAGCTGCGCATCGTGCAGGGGCTCACGGGCAAGGCCATGGTCGTCGGTGACGGCGTCAACGACGCGCCGGCGCTGGCCGCGGCCTGGCTCGGCGTGGCCATGGGCTCGGGCACCGAGGTTGCCGTTCAGGCTGCCGACGTCACGCTGCTGCGCCCCGACCTGCACGGCCTGGCGCTGCTGCTGCGGCTGGCCAAGCGCACGCGCCGGGTGATGCGCCAGAACCTCGTCTGGGCGTTTGGCTACAACGTCGTCATGGTGCCGGTCGCCGCGGGCGTCTTTGCCGTTGCCGGCGTCGAGCTGAGCCCCGTGCTGGCCAGCGTGGCCATGGCGCTCTCGTCGGTCAGCGTCGTCACCAACAGCCTGCGCCTGCAGCGCACCGAGACCCCATGACCCCGAAGAAGCCGCCCCCGAAAAAGAAGCCGATCCGCCCGCCGCACGCCGTTGCCGTCGACGACAAAGCGGCCACCCAGGCCCGCTTGAAGCGCATCGAAGGGCAGGTGCGTGGCCTGCAGAAAATGATCGACGACGAGCGCTACTGCGCCGATGTGCTCGACCAGATCGCTTCGGTCGAGCAGGCCCTGCGTGGCGTGGCCCGCGTCGTCATCAAGAACCACCTGCGCCACTGCGCGAGCGCTGCGCTGTCGAGCAACGATGAGCAGAAGCGGACCGCGATGATCGACGAGCTGGTCGAGATGGTCGGCCGTTGAACGCGCTCAGTTCATGACCTGGCCGCGCTCGATGGCGTCGACGATGTGGTCGGCGGCGCGGCTGACGTCGTCGTCGTCGGGGGCGGCGTTGGCAGCGGCTTCGGCATCGGCGCGGGCGCCGTCGTCGTCGAGCAGCAACCGGCGAACCTCGGCGCGCTCGAGCAGCAGCTGCGGATCCTTGCGTCGCAACAGCAGCATGCGCGAGAGCACGCCCGCGAGGGGCTCGTGGTCTTTGCGGCGCAGATAGCTGCCGCGCAGGTTGGTCAGCATGCGCAGCAGGATCACCGACGGCGACGCCGGCTGCAGCAGCTCGCCCATCTCCGACGTCGGGAGACCCACGCGGCGGGCGACCTCGTCGAGAGGCAGCAGCTTGCCGCCGTGAAAAGCGTCGATGACCGCGAAGCGCTCGTGATCGACAAAGACGCCGGCCAGGAAATGGCCCGGCAGGGCGAGCCCCCAGGCCTTGAGGCCGGCGCGCTGCGCGACCTCGATGACGACGAGCGACAAGGCGATCGGCAGGCCGCGTCGACGGCGGACCACGTCGTCGAGAAAGGAATTCTGCGGGTGGTCGTATTCGCCGGCGTCGCCGGTGAAGCCGGCGGTGGCAAAGACGACGTCGTGCATGGCGACGACCGGGCCGGCGTGCACCACGCGCTCGCGCACCTGGTCGGCCCAGCGGGCGATCTCGCCCTCGATGTCGCGGGGCTCCCGGCCCGTCACGCGCGGCAACAAGCAGGCGGCCCGCCAGAGCGAGAAGTCGCCGTCGTCGACGTCGAAAGCGCGGCGTTCGATCTCGACGTCGTCCATCTCAGATGCCCGTGCCGGCGTCGGCTGGATCCTTCTGGGGCGTCTCGACCATCGAAGCCGAGGCCTCCGCAGCGCCAGCAGTCGTCGTCGTCGTCGTCGATGCAGCCGGCGTTGTCGCGCCCGAGCGGCCCGGGAGATCATGGACCGCCGCGTCGCGGGGCTTCTTGCGAAACGAGAGCCCCTGGCTCGGATCGCTCTCGTCTTTGAGCGTGGCCAGAATGGTGTCGTCGTCGGCGTAGTCGCCCTCGAGGATCGCCATCGACAGCGGGTCTTGCAGCCAGCGCTGGATGGCGCGGCGCAGGGGGCGGGCACCAAAGCGGGGCTCGTAGCCGGCGTCGACGACGGCCTTTTTGGCTTCGGGGGTCATCTCCAACTTCAAGCGTCGGGCGGCCAGCAGCTGCTGCACTTTTTTGATCTGGATGTTGGCGATTTGTTCGATGTTTCCACGGGTCAAACCGTGGAACATGATGACTTCATCGATGCGGCCCAGGAACTCGGGGCGGAACGTCTTCTTCAGCTCGTCGAACGCCAACTCCTTTGCCGCAGGCTCGATGACACCATCGTCGATCGAGGCCTCGAGCAGGTGATGGCTGCCGACGTTCGACGTCATGATGATGACTGTGTTTTTGAAGTCGACCAGGCGCGACTGAGAATCGGTCAGTCGGCCGCCATCGAGCACCTGCAACAAGATGTTGAAGATGTCGGGGTGGCCCTTTTCGACCTCGTCGAACAAGACGACCGAGTAGGGCTTCAAGCGCACGGCCTC
>JBKJNL010000483.1:0-3668 GCA_046593615.1 Myxococcota bacterium
AACCGCGCGCGCAGCGCGCCGAGGCCCGGCACGCCGGCTTCGGGGCCGGCGAGGCGCAAGGCCAGCAGCGCGAGCCAGCTGCGCAGCACCCGGCGCCGCTCGGCCGCGGCTGGGTCAGCGGCCCCGTCGTCGTCGACGTTGATGCGCGCATGCTGGTCGAGGGCCAGGTGCCAGAGCACGCCGGCCTCGCGGGCGATGCTGGCGCGCAGCTTGTCGTCGACGCGCGACTTTTCGAAGTCGCGGGTCACGGCGCCCTCGCCGAACAGCACGCCCTCACACGGCAGGCTCTCGGGTGGCGGCAGCGTGTCGACCAGCAGGCCGTCGTCGCCGACGCGCAACGCGGGGCGCGCCCGCTCAGGTGGCAGTGCGGGCACGGCGAGGCGCAGCGTCGACTTGCCCAGCACGCACTGGTGCACGACGAGGCCGTTGTCGACGTTGTCGAGCAGCAGCGGCGGCAGGCGCCGGCGCGTATCGAGCAGGCGCTGGGCGGCGCTCCAGTCGCTGTCGACATCGACCACCTTGAACATGCGATCGAGCAGCTCGCGCTCAGCGGCCGAGGGCACGTAGACGACGTCGTCGAAGCCGGCGGGGCGCTCGACGTTCTCGGCGGCTGCGGCATTTCCCGGGAACGACCGGGGCAGAAAGCGCAGCACGCCGTCGTCGTCAGCGGCGTCGGCCAGGCAGCGTCGCTCGCCGGTGACCGTGCGCAAGAACGGCAGGCGGGCGACGCGGCCGGCGAGGCCGGTCTCGGGCACCGGCTTGCTCTTGTCGGTGTGCGACATGTGCAGGCGCTCGAGCAGGCGCGCGCGCACGCCGGCGCTCGCCGAGATGACGCCGTCGTCGTGGGCTCCGCGGCCGGCTGCCGACGCCGCGCGGTGCTCGAGACCTTCGAGCAGCGTCGTGAGCAGCTCGTCGCGGGCGAGGCGCACGCGCTCGATGACCGCGCTCAGCTTGTCGTCGTGCACCACGCCGTCGAACATCGGCGTCGGCGTGATGTGGGCGGCGTCGACGACGGCCAGCAGTGCGGTGCCGAGGAACTTGCCGATCGGCAGGCGGGCCAGGCTCTTGCCCTCGTGCAGCAGGATCAGATCGGCCTGCGGCTTGATCGCCGCTGACGCCAGCAGCAGCCCGACCTCGCCGGTGAGGCCGTCGTCGGCAAGCGTGAGACGGGCGACGGTGGTGACGTCTTTCGGCAGGACGGCGGCGACGTTGCCCTTCATCGCAAAGGCCCGGCGCGCCGAGGCCGCGACCAGCTCGGCGGTGGCGTCTTCGAAGTCCCCCGGGCCCCGCAGGCCCTCGACGATGGTGCGCGACGCCCCTTGCAAGACGACGACGTCGTCGAAGCCGTCGACCCGCTCTTGGCCGCTGCCGACGAAGCGAACGCGCTCGCGTCCGAGCAGCTCGCCGAGCCGCACGGTGCCGCCCCCGATCCGGTCAATCCGCAGCTGTTCGATGGCAAAGACCTTCAAAAAGCGCGCGATGACGCCGCCATCGTCATCGTCGTCGAGGGCGGGGCGCAGGAGGCGCACGCGCGGGTCGGTCGACGACTCCGGCGATTTGCCGCGGCGATCCAGCAGGGCGGTGACGCGATCGACGGTCGGCACCGCGCCCTCTTCCAGCACCAGCTCGAGGGCGGCGGCGACGTCGCCGTCGGAGCTGCTGTTTGCGAGCACGAGGATCTCGCTCCAGGCGGCGCCGACCTCGGCGGGCGGCAGGTTCTGCTCAAGGCGCGCGAGGGCGCGCCGGTGACTGTCGGTCGGCAGCAGGCAGCCGACGAGGTCGACGACGAGGGGCCAGGGATCGGGCAGGTGCGGCATGAGCGCCGGCACCGCCGACAGCACGGCGTCGACGTGGTCGCCGAAAGGTCCGCGGGGCTCAAGCCTGGAGTTCAGCTCGAGGCGATCGTCGTTCAACGACGCCGTCAGCCCGGCGAGCGGCGACGGCAGCGACAGGCGCTGCACGCGGCGGCCTTCGACCGAAAGCGTGAGCTCCATCTTGCCCCGCGTGCCGCCGCTGCTGCGCCAGCCGACGAAGCCGCTGACGGCAGCGCTGCGGCCACCGACGGGGACGGAGGCTGCGACCCCCGTGAGCGAGAGGCTGTTGGGCGGGCGTTTGCGCAGCTCGCTGTGTCGGCGCGCGCGCGTCGCTTCGTCGTTCAACGACGTGAAGGTCCGCGTCGGAGCGACCAGGCGCAGCAGTCCGCGCAGCGTCTCGTCGGCCCGCAGGGTCGGCTCGATCGACGGCGCGAAGTCGGGGGCGTCGACCGAGACCAGGCCGACGGGGCCTTTGCCGTCGATGATCTGCTTCAGGCTCACCGGGGTGTTGTCCATCGTCGGCAGCAAGCGGCTGGTGACGGCGCGGTGCTCGAGCGAGAGCCTCGGCAGGGTCTGGAAGGCAACGGTGCGGCAACCGGCGGCGTCGAGCAGGGCCCGCGCGAGCACGTCACCGTCGGCGAGCAGAGCCAGCGAGGCGAGCAGCACCGTGCGGTCGCGGCCCTCGGGCCGGCGGCCGGCATCGATGCCGTCGAGGACGAACGGGACCGTCGCCGCGGCCTGCACCAGCAGGCGCGCCAGGTTGGCGTCGCGGAGGACGTCGTCGAATTCGCGGTTGGCCGTGAGCTTGCCGTCGAGCACGATGGTCAGCCCGGGAATGGCAAACGGCAGCGTCAACGTCGTCAGGTGGCAACCCTGGCTGAGCACCGTGATCTGCAGCGGATCGCCGCCGGCGCGCCGGTAGCCGACGACCCCCTTTTGCGGGGGCGACCCGGCCTCGTGGGGGAGCTCAAAGGACGCCTGGGCGACCCACTCAAGGTGAGGCGGCAACTCGCACGCCGCGCGTCGGGTCTGCCACTGGCGTCGACGAGCTTCTCGGGCTTCGGCGGCTTCAATGTCGGCAGCGACGTCTTTGGTCGTCAGCTCGAGGCCCGCGAGCAACCACGCGTCATCGGGGTCACCCAGCAGCAGCACCGGGCGGGGAGGCTCGAGGTGGCGCGGGTCGGCGCGCCGCGGCACCACGGCGACGTGGCCGTGCTTGGCAGCGTCGAAGAGGACGGCGTTGACGGTGAGGGGCTGACCTCGGCCGTCGCGCAACAGCGGCAGGTTCACCAGCGCGTGTGCGGCGCGCTCGGCCTTGCCGCCGTTCATTTGCCGACGGACGGCGGCGGCGCCGATCAAGATCAAGAGGTCTTTGGCGACGGTGCGGGCCCACCGTCCGGCAGCGCCGTCGACGACCTCGACAGCGAGCTGCTCGGCGAGCAACGGCGCGTGGGTGAGGGCGACCTTGAGCGCGGCCGCGAAGCGCTCGTCGCGCACGAAGCGCGAGAACGACGCGTCGCGCTGCAGGTGCGGCACGTCGAGCACCGCCACCAGCCCGCGGGGGGCGAACCAGCCCTTCGAGACCTCTTCGTCGGCGAGGATCACGGTCTCTTGCACGACGCCGGCGCGCAGCAGCACGACCCTCGCCTTTTCGAGCGAGCCGCGCTGAAAGCCGACGACGCCGTCGACGCTCACTCCTTCGTGGGCGCCGGCTTTGCCGCCGGCCTTTGCGCCTCCGTTCGCGCCGGCCTTTGCGCCGGCCGGCACGGCTTCCCGGGCGCCGAGCACGTCGACGCGCATGTCGCACGGGTAGTCCGCGCGGCTGACGACGGCGCCGTTGACGCTGACTTTGCA
>JBKJNL010000720.1:0-22227 GCA_046593615.1 Myxococcota bacterium
GCGAGAAAGACGACGCGCACGAGGAGCTCCAGGTGTGGTTCGACGTCGGGGCCAGCGGCCCGGACAACGACAAAGGCGAGGACATCGGGCAGAGACAGCCAGAGACGAAGCAGGAAACGAAGCCAGAGACGAAGCCGGGGCAGACACGCGCAACCGCCGGTCGGCAGTTGACGCAACGGGTCGCGCTTCTCATCGTGCGGCATGAGTCGCAATCTGGTCTTCGTCGCTCCTTTTCCGGCTGATGTGACGATGCGCTTCGTGCGCGCGGCAGCCAAGCTCGACAACGTCAAGCTGCTCGGCGTGGTCCACACGCCGCCGCCCGACGCGGCGAGCCTCTACGACGACATGGTGCGCATCGAAAACCCGATGGACACCGGCGAGCTCGTCGAGGCCGTCGAGCGCTTGAAGCGCCGCCACGGGCAGCCGTTTCGCATCATCGGCGTCCTCGAGATGATGCAAGAGCAGCTTGCGCTGTTGCGCCAGCACTTCGGCGTCGAGGGCACGCCCCCCGCCGTGGCCGACCTGTTCCGCGACAAGGCGCGCATGAAGGAGGCCCTGCGGGCCGCCAACCTGCCGACGGCGCGGCACAAGACGCTGACGTCGGCCGCCGACGCCAAGCAGTTCGCCGAGCAGGTGGGCTTCCCGATGGTCATCAAGCCGCCGGCCGGGCTCGGCAGCAAGTCGACCTTCAAGATCCGCTCGGTGGGCGAGCTGGCGGCGGCCCTCGATGGCCTGCACATCAGCGAGCAGAACCCGATGCTCGCCGAAGAATTCCTCACCGGCCGCGAGTTCAGCTTCGAGACCCTGACGGTCGGCGGCGTGCCGCGCTGGCACTCGATCTCGCACTACTCGCCCACCTGCCTCGAGGCGGTCGAGACGCCGTGGATTCAATGGTGTTGCATGTTGCCCCGCGACATCAGCGGAAAAGAATACGACGGAATCCGCGATGTCGGCTTCCGCACCATCAAAGCGCTCGGCCTGAAAGACGGCATGACGCACATGGAGTGGTTCCAGCGGCCCGACGGCAGCCTGGCCATCGGCGAGATCGCCCAGCGCCCCGCCGGCGCCAACATCAGCATCATGAACTGCTACGCGCACGACATGGATCTCTACAAGGCCTGGAACCGCGCCGTCGTCGACAGCGCCTTTGACGGACCCTGGGAGCGCAAGTACGCCGTCGGCACCGCCTTTTTGCGCGGCATGGGCCGCGGCCGGGTCACGGGGGCCACGGGCTTCGCCGAGATCAAGCGCCAGCTCGGGACCTCGATCGTCGAGGCCAAGATCCCGTCGGTGGGCGATCCCAAGAGCGACAGCTACGAAGGCGACGGATACATTGTTGTTCGGGATCCGAACACCGAAGTGGTCAAAGATCTCTTGAAAACCATCATCAAGACCATCAAAATCTACTACGCCTGAGCCAGGTCGGCGTCTGACCAGCCCAGCGGCCGCCGGTGTTCTGCACGGCGGCCGCTTGTTTTTGTGGGGCGGTCGCCGTGACGCCGGCGGCGGGGCACCGGCGTGTGGCGCCGTCGTCGCCGTCGTAGTCTGCGACGTGCCCTCACCCCACCCGACCCCCCCGCTCCTCCCCCCTCTCCACTTCCTGTGGAGAGGGGGGCCGGGGGGGAGAGGTCGGCAGCGACGTCGCCTGCGGGGAGCAGACCCGTCCGTGCTGCTGGGCCTCGCCGCCCTCGTCGCCGTCGCCGCGCTCGCCGCCTGCCGACAGGCGCCCACAGGCGTGTGCAACGACGACGGCGATTGCGACGTCGACTCGGTCTGCCTGACGGGTCGCTGCACAACGGTCGACGAAGCAGTCAGCGAGGGCGAAGGCGAAGTCGTCGGTGAAGGCGAAGGCGAAGCAGTCGGCGAAGGAGAAGGAGAAGGAGAAGGAGAAGGAGAAGGAGAAGGAGAAGGAGAAGAAGGCGAAGGCGAAGGTGAAGGAGAAGGCGAAGGCGAAGGCGAAGGCGAAGGCGAAGCGCCCCCCTGCCCGAACAACCAGCCGCCGCAGCTCAGCATCAACGGCTTGCCCGACAGCCTGGTCGCCGGTGTGCCGGTGCGCTTCGCAGTGCTCGTGAGCGACGCCGATGCAGCCGGTGGCACGCGCGCACCGACCGTGTCCGCCACTGTCGCCGGTGGGCTGCTGCGCGGCAGCCTGCCCGGCATCGTCGAGCTGGTGGCGTTTGATCCAGCGAGCACAGCCAACCCCGTCGCCGGCGGCGGCGTCGACGTCATCCTGGTCGCCGACGACGGCTGCGATCAGGTCACGGTGCAGCGCCACTTCGACGTCGTCGCGGCGGCCGACTGCAGCACGCTCGAAAACGGCGCGCCCGGGGTACATCCGACGGGCGGCTACACGCTGCGGCGCAACGGCATCGAGGTCGACGTCTTTTGCTTGATGCCCGACACCGACCCGGCTCTCGATGGCTTCCAGCTGGCGTTCAAGCTCACCGCGCTCGTCGACCGCCTCGACCGCGGCGACGTGCTGTGGCGGACCAACACCGTCTTGAACCCCGGCGATCTCAGCCTCGACCGCGGGGTGCCGGCCAAGCTCGAGGCCGCCTTGTTCCAGGGCAGCGACCTCGCCATCGGTCTCGCGTCCGACGATGGCATCGGTGCGATGCGCTTCGCGCGCTCGACGTTGATGGGCGGGCTGCAGCCCTCGCTCCTCGATGTCCTCGATGACCATCTGCTGCACGGCATCGCCCTGGGCGAGTGGCAGCGCCTGGCGGTCTTTGGCGAGCTTGCCTCCTGCGACGCGCCCGATCTCCGGCTGAACGAGCCCACGGGACAAATCGGGGTTTTCTGCGCTGGCCAGGGCTCGTCGTTCGCCCTCGGCGGCGTCACGCCGCTGCCGCCGACGTACAGCGCCGGCATCGTCGCCACGCGCCGCCCGGATTTCCGGGACTTTCCCATCGAGCCCAGCTGCAAGGCCCACCGCGACGCCGGCCGCACTGTGTCGGGGCGCTACCGTCTGAGCCTGCCAAACGGCGGCACCATCGAGGTGCACTGCGACATGGAGCTCGACGGCGGCGGTTGGACGCTCGTCGGCCGCAGTGACGAAGGCAACAGCGCCAGCGGTGCCACGGGCTTTGGTTGGAGCAACGACCAGGGCAACGTCGACGACTTCAGCAAGGGCTACTCGATCGGCCGCACCTTGTTCCAAAGCGGCGCCGATGACTTCGACGCGATGCTGTTGACCGACGCTGCCCGGGGCCTGACCCCGCAAGACATCGTGCTGCGCCTGGTCGGCAGCGGCAGGACCTTGAACACGACCGGGTCGGTGCAGCTCACCAGCGCGACGAGCCTGCGCGGGGGCTGCAGCACCCGCGACATCGTCTATGCCGGCGCGACCAGCACCAACCGCTTCGCGTTCTTCGATGCGCTCTTGCTGCCGTCGGCCTCGCTGCAACCCAACCGACTGGCGATCAACGGCTGCGTCAGCGCCGACCCGGCCGTCGAGGTGCCGGGGCTGCTGTTCGTGCGCTGACGCCCGGGTCTCCCGCTCCAGGGCCGCGGCCCGGGCCCACGGGCTTGATGAAACCCTGACAAAGGCCGTGGAACCGTTGTCGGCCTGCGGCCGTTTCAGCCGCCATGAAGCTCATTCCCCTCGCCCTCGTGCTGTCGACGGTGCCGTCGCTGGCGTTGCTCACCACCGTGCTCACCACTGTGGCCACCAGCCAGGCCATGAATCGCCCATCCTTGTCGTCGTCGTCGTCGTCATCGCCAACGACGACCGCGGCGCCGCGCACCATCACCGTCAGCGGCGAGGCGGTGATGAACGTGGTGCCCGACGTCGCCCGCTTCACATTGCTCATCGAAGAGGTGGCCGTCGACCGCGCCGCCGCCAGCGCCGCCGTCGACGCTTCGCTGCAGCGGGTGCTGGCGGGCTTGACGAAGAACGGCGTGGCCGCCGCCGACATCCAGACCCAGGCTGCGGTGTTCCAGCCCGACTACGCCACCGACCGCTTCGGCCAGCCGCTGTATCTGAAGGTGTTGTCGTGGCGCGTGCAGCGCTCGGTCATCGTCTGCACCCACGACCTCGCCACGCTCGGCGCGTTGCAAAAGGCAGCCTTTGACGCCGGCGCGCGCACCAACGGCGACATCACCTTTGACACCACGAAGATCACGGCGCTGCGCGCCGACGTGCGCCAGCTGGCGGCCCGGGCCGCGCGCGAAAAGGCCCGCGCGCTCGTCGAAGAGCTCGGCGGCACCCTGGGCCTGCCGCGGGCCATCGACGAGCAGCAGCAGGGTTGGTCGGGGCCGGTCACCTACAAAAACGCCGTCGAGAACCGCAGCGAAGGAGCGGCCATCGCCACCGACTTCGCCGCCGGCAAGCTCAGCCTCACGGCCACGGTCAACGTCACCTTTGACATCGACGGCTAGGTCGTCGTCGTCGTCGTCGTCGTCAGCCGGGCACGATCTCTTCATCCTGCTCGATGCGCGAGGCGACCCAGTCGAAGCGGCCGAGGGTGACCTTGCTCTGGCAGTACTCGCAGGTGCCGGCCGCGCCGATGCGCAGCTGCGCGCCGCAACCCGGGCAGGTCTTCAGGCCGGTTCCGCCCTGGGCGTCGTGGTGCTTCACGAAGGTCCAGTACTCCGTGAACGCGCGCCGCTTGACGGTGCTGCCCGACAGGCGCTTCTTGGTCTTGTCTTCGATGACGTAGTCGACGCACGAGGCGTGGATGCGGCACATGACGGCGAGGTGGTCGCCGTCGCGCTCGACGCGGCACAGCTCGATGTTGCGCACGGCGACGGCGTCGATGACGTTGCGCAGGTCTTGCCGCTGGTACTCCTCGATCCAGAAGCGGTGGCTCTGCCACAGCGAGTCGGTCTCGAACGGGCGCAGCCCGCCCAGGTCCCGCCTCGTCCACGCCGACTGCAGGTTCACGAAGATCTCGCCGGCGCGCACGCGGAACCGCTCGGCTTCGGGCCCTGGCAACCAGCGCTCGACCTGTGCTGCGACGTCGTTGTCTTTGGCGGTCGGGGCATCGGTGCCCACCTCCTCGACGGTGGTCGTCAAGAGCGGCCCGCGGCGCTCTTCTTCGAGGACGCGCAGCGAGCGCACCGACCAGTCGGCGGCGCCGGGCAACAGCGAGGTCTGGCAGTGCACGCACCGACCGAAGCTGTCGCGCTCGAGCGGGCTGCCACACCCGGGACAGCCGAAGCGATCGAGGTGGGCTTCATCGCGCGGCGCGGCGGCGACGGCGCGCACGAAGCTCCACTCCTCGTGTGAATAAAAACTCAGCGGACCATTGGCCTGTTCCACATGACGGTTGAGTTGCACGCGCGCGCGCACCGCGACGGCCGGCTCGCCGCCCTCGGTGGTGCTGGCGGCGACCTCGATGAGGGCGATGCGGCCGACGGTGACGCCGCGGACGGTGACGACGCCGGCGCTGCGCTGGGCGAGGGTCTGGGCCGCGGCGGGCGCCACGTACGGAGCCATCGCCTCGAGGTCTGCGCGCCGCGCGCCCGCCTCGAACAAGCGCGTCATCATCATCACGGCGCGCTCGAGGAACAGCACCTCGGAGAACGCCGGATCGAGCCGCCGGCCGCGCTCGCCCCACGACGGCGGCAAGGCTTCGGCGTAGCGGTGACCCGGGTACCCCGCTCCCGGGCCCGAACGGCCTTGCGGGCCGCCAAAGGGGACGAAGGGGCCGCGGTCGCTTTCGATGTCGCCGTCGATGTCGAGGCCTCCGTAGGACAGTGTTGCGCCGCGGCTCTTGAGCCTGAAAAAGACAATGATGATCGCGATGGCGAGCACGATCTGCAGCGGCCAGGGCAAGAGGGTGAACAGGTAGAAGAGCGCCGCGCCGCCGCCGCTGCTGCCGCCGCTGTAGCTGCCTCCGCCGCTCGAGCCGCCCGAGCGTCGCGAGCCCGAGTACGACGAGCCGCCACCGACGCGGGCCTCGGCGGCTTCGGCGACCAGCAAGAGGGCCAGGCCGCCGCCGACGACCCACAGCGAAAGACCCCGGCCCCGGCCGAAGCGACCCGGCTCGGCGAGCCTTGCCTGCATGGTCAACCACAACCGGATGAGCGCGCTCACGCGGCACCGCCGACGGTGGGGGCGTTGTCGAGCTGGTTCTTCTTGTGGGGATCACGCGGGACAAACGGAGCGAGCCGGACGCCGACATCGGCGATGGCTCTGGCGCGGCCTTCGCCGGGGGCGCCGGTGCAGGCCGCGACCAACGACTCGACAACGCGGGCCCGCACATCGGCGGGCACGCGCGTCTCGAGGCCGGCGTCGAACAGCACCCGCGTGGTGCCCTCGAGCTCGAACCAGGCGACCAGCACGCCGATGCGATCGTGGGTCTTGTGCACGCCGCGGCGCAAAAAGGCCTGGGCAACGGCGGCGTCGATGGCCAGCGCGCGCCGCGCCGTCGTCGACGTCAAACGGGCCACCGCCGGCAGGCGCGAGATCAAGAACGCGGCCACCGCCGACAGCGCCACCATCGGAAAGACCGCGTCGTGGGGCACCTCGGCGGGCGAGAGCAGCACGAGCGCAACCACCGCCAGCGTGGCCCCCAGCGCGTTGCGAAAGGCGACGTCGAGGTAGCCGTCGGCGCGGACGTAGCCGACCACGACGAGCTCGATGCCGCTGTTGGCTTCGGCTTCTTCGACGGCGCGCGTCAGGCGCTCACGGGCTTCTGGGGTCATGGGGCTCCTTGCGTCGGCGCCACCATCGACGTCGAGCCAGCACGGTCTGCGCCGCCGGTCGGCCGGCACGCACGGCGCGGACTGTACTGCACGTCAGGCGCGCAGCACCTCGGCGACGGCGGCGCCGACCTCGTCAGGATGGGTCAGCGTCAACAGGTGGCCGGCGCCGTCGACGACGACGCTGTCTTCGTGGGAGGGGGCCCCGGTCGACCGCTGGCCGGTCGCGGGGGGAGGGTCTGCATCAGACCCTCCTGATGTACGCAGCTCGTTTGCACGTTGCGTACAACTGTCGAGGCCCGGCGACCGCGTCACCCTCGATGCACTCAGCTCAGGGCGCGGACCTTGTGCTCCAGCACCCGGGCCACGCGGATGACGGCATCGACGAGGGCGATGTCGACGTCGAAGTCGCCGTCATACTCGGCGCGGTTTCTTTTGTTGTGAGCCTGGTCGAGCACGCGCCACTGCTCGGGTGGGACCTTCAGCGTGTGCGGGAGCACCTGGAAAACCGTGAACCGGTTCTTCGATCGGTATCCATGAAATCGCAGCGCAGCCAGCGCCAGCGAATGAGCCGCGTTGTAGGCGAGGTCGAAGCGACTCTCCAGGCTGAGAGTGATGTTCTCGGCGTCAACGAGCCGCTTCTGGCCAGCCCGCAGCAAGCCATCGACTTCTTCGGCGGTGCCGGGTTCTGGGTCGAGCTGCTTGGCTTTGACGAGATTTTCAAGCTCTTTCAATGTCATGCAAATCCCCCACCAGGACGGTGTGGTGTCCGCCGACCACCTTCACCACGAACGGGTTCTGTCGCCTCTGCCGTTCAAGGAATTCGGCACCGGTGTAGAGCGTCGGGCTGATCGTCCGACCCAGCGTCGCTTCGAGCGGCGCGAGGACGCGATAGAGGTCCTCCAGGAGCAGGCTTTCGGAGACCACGAGGACATCGACGTCGCTGTCAGCGCGATCGACGCCCTTCGCGACCGAGCCGAACAGCAAGGCCACCCGAAGTTGCGCGGCGAACGGCTGCAACGCGGCCCGCAGCTGCGCGGCGATGCCGCTGGTCTTGTCGACGATGCCGCAAAGCTCCCCGAACAGAGGCGACGCGGCGTTCGCCTGCACCCACTTCTTGCCGTGCATCGCCTCTTCGGTGACGAGGCCCGCCTCACGGAGCCTCTGCACCTCGCGTTGCACGGCTCCCGAGCCGATGCCGGCGAGCGCGATGAGCTCGGTCTTGGCAAAGGCGCGGTCGGGCTGGCCGAACAGCAGCGACAGCACCCGCTGCTGGGTAGACGTGAACAACGCCGCGGCGAGGCCCTGGCTGCCGGCAGCCGACCGAGGCGCCGCTGACGACGTCGAGCGACCAGGTCTACCCAATCTGGGTTTTCGAGTACCCATATTGGGTATTGTGCTGCACCTGCCCAGGCGTGGCAAGTCAACAACGCCTAGGCCGCCCGCTGCAGCTTCTCGTAGAGCTCGACGTAGCGGCCGACGCGGTGCTTCCAGCCGAACGGCAGGTCCATGCCGTTGCGCTGGATCTTCTGCCAGCGGGCGCGGTGGGCGCCGGTGCCCGGCCCCCAGACCTCGAGCGCTTTTCTGATCGCCCACGACAAGCCGGTGCCGTCGAAGTGCTCAAAGACGAAGCCGGTGCCGGCGTTGGTCTGTTCGTCGAAGGGCCACACGGTGTCGGCCAGGCCGCCGGTCTTGTGGACGATGGGCACCGTCCCGTAACGAAGGCTGTACATCTGGTTGAGGCCACACGGCTCATACCGCGATGGCATGAGAAACATGTCGGCGCCGGCTTCAATGATGTGGGCGCGCTCTTCGTTAAAGGCCGAGCTGTACATCACGCGGTGGGGCCAGGCCCGGGCCAGGGTGTGGAAGAACGCCTCGTACTTCGGCTCGCCCTTGCCGAGCACCACCAGCTGGAAGCGGTGGTGGTGCAAGAGCTGCGGCAAAACCTCGAGACAGAGGTCGAGCCCTTTCTGCCACACCAGCCGCGACACCAGGCCGATGACCGGCACGTCGGAGCGGTACGGCATGTTCAGCGCCGACAGCATCGCCTGCTTGCAGACCTCTTTGCCGGCCAGATTCTTCGAGTTGAACGCCGCCTTCAAATAGTGATCTTTTTCAGGGTTCCATTCATCTTCGTCGATGCCGTTCAAGATGCCACTGAGAACATCGCGTCGGGCGCGCAACACACCATCCAGGCGGACGCCCTGATCGGGGGTCTGGATCTCCCGCGCATAGGTCGGGCTGACGGTGGTGATGGCGTCGGCGTAGAGCAGCCCGGTCAAGAGGTAGCCGATGCGGCCGTGGCGCAGCTCGTCCTGGTGAAAGAGATGGGGGCTGTCGCCGAGGCCGGTCTCGGGCAGCACGCGGGCGTCAAAGGTGCCCTGGTGCCCGATGTTGTGCAGCGTGAGCACCGTCTTGGTGTTCTCGAAGAGGCGGTCCCAGCCGAAGCGGGTCTTCATCAGCACCGGCAACAGCGACGTCTGCCAGTCGTTGATGTGGGCGATGTCGGGGCTGAAGCCCAGGTGCTGGCAGAGCTTGAGCGCGGCCCAGGTCAACACCGAGAAGCGCAGGTGCTCGTCGTGGGCGACGCCGTAGAGCGAGGGCCGGTCGAACATCGCCGGGCAGTGGACGAAGTAGACCTTGAGGCCTTTGCCGTCGGCGCCGGTGCCTTCGGTGCCGGGCATGGTCGAGCTGTAGAGCGAGCAGCGCAGGCGCGCCGGCCCGAGCTGCACGACGATGTTGCTGGCGACCTCCTCAAAGACGCGGCCGGCGGCGCGGCAGCGCGGGTAGAGCGGCAGCACCACGCGCACGTCGTGGCCGATGGCGTGCAGCTGCCGGGGCAGGGCCGACGACACATCGCCGAGCCCTCCGCTTTTGGCGAACGGGGCGACTTCAGACGAGACGAACAGCACCTTCATCGCGGCGGACGATAGCGGCCGGCATCGTCTGCTGGCCAGAGACCGGCCGTCGACCTGCCGTCCTGAGTTGTTGGCAACAACCTGCGGCGCAAGGCACGCTTCGGCCATGCTGCTGCACGTCGTCGCCTTTGTCGTCGCCCTCCCCGCCCAGGTCGAGCCTCTGCCGGCCATCCCCGCCAGCGGCCTCGGTGGCGTGCCGACGAATCCCTTGATCCTCGTCGACGGCCAGCGGGGCTTCACCCTCGAGCTCGTCGACGACGGCGGCGCCATCGCTCCCACCACCACCACCACCGTCAACGGCAGCGCGGGCCAGCTCCAGCGGGTGTCCGTCACCAGCGAGCTGCTCCCGCAGACCCGCTACACGCTGCAGGAGGTCTTCGACGACGCCGTGCCCCTCGTGGTCACATCGTTCACCACCGGCGACGGCGCCGATGACGTGGCCCCGCCCGCGCCCGAGGTCACCGCCGAAGCCATCGAGGGCGCCCAGTCGGCGGTGCTGACCATTGTCGCCGCCGCCGACGTCGACGTGGTCAGCGTCGGACAGGGCGGCGGCTCCTACTTCGACGTGCTCGACGACGGCGGAGACATCATCGTCAGCGGACAGAACGACGTCACCTTCTCGATCGTCGCCGTCGACCACGCCGGCAACCCATCGGCCCCCACCGACATCGACGTCACCTTTTCCGACCCCGCCATCGCCGGCTGCGCCGCGCTGCCGCCGTCGACGCCGGGGCTCCTGGCGCTGGCCCTGCTGCTCTGGCGCCGCCGCCGGATCTGAAGCACCGACAGAGACGGCCTCCCGCTCCGGGTGCGCTCCGCGGCATCGAGGCGCTGACCCGTGTCTCGCGTCGGCCCGAGCTCCCTCGCCGCCGACGGCGACCCCACGGGCTGCACCATCAGGCACCGCGGCGCTGCGGTCGGCACGAGATGGCCGCGGATCAGCGGCCGATCGACAGAACCCCTCGCAATCGTGGAAGTTGCGAACCCGATCGCAGCAGAGGAAGACGAAACGAATGCCCGCCGACGTCATTTTCATCGAGCCGTCCTTTCCCGCCAACCAGCGCGAGTTCGTCCGCGCCCTGCACGCCGTTGGCGCCCGGGTCACCGGCATCGGCGAGCGCCCCAAGGAGTCCCTCGACGGCGAGCTGCGCCACTGGCTCACGCACTACGAGCAGATCGGCAACGTCACCGACGACAACCAGGTCGAGCGCGCGGTCCGCTTCATCCAGGGCAGGGTCAAGGTGAACCGCCTCGAAGCGGTCGTCGAAGCCCACATGATGACGGCGGCCCGGGTCCGCGAGAAGTGCGGCATCCCCGGCACCAGCGTAAAGACCACGTACCTGTGCCGCGACAAGCCTTCGATGAAAGAGGCCCTGCGCAAAGCCGGCGTCTCCTGCGCCCAATCCATCGGCAGCGACGACGTCGACGAGATCCGCGAATTCGCCAGCCGCGTCGGCTACCCGCTCATCGTCAAGCCCAGAGACGGCGCCGGCGCCTCGGGCACCTCGCGCGTCGACGACGACGCGTCGTTGCGCCGGGCCCTGCAAGAGGCGGGCGTCGGCACGCGCGGCAAAGGCGTCGCCGTCGAAGAATTCATCGAAGGCCACGAAGGCTTCTGCGACACCATCACCATCAACGGCGAGGTCGTGCACGACTTCGTCACGCACTATTTCCCGAACGTGCTCGAGGCCATGCGCACCCGCTGGATCTCGCCGCAGTTCGTCACCACCAACCGCGTCGAGACCGCGCCGGCCTACGCCGAGGTGCGGGCCATGGCCCAGCAGGTCGTCACCGGCCTCGGCATCGAGACCGCGGCCACGCACATGGAGTGGTTCTTTGGTCCCAAGGGCTTGAAGTTCTCAGAGGTCGGCTGCCGCCCGCCGGGCGTGCGCACCTGGGACCTCTACTGCGCCGGCAACGACGTCGACATCTACCGCGAATGGGCGATGGCCATCGTGCACGGCAAGAAGAGCCAGAAGCTCTCGCGCCGCTACGCCGCCGGCCTCATCGCGCTGCGCCCCGAGTGCGACGGCACCATCGTCGGCTACGACGGCGTCGACGAGGTCCGCCACCGCTTCGGCCAGTACTTCATCGACGAATACCTGCCGCACCCGGGCATGGGCACCCAGCCCGTCGACGCCGGCTTCATGGCCAACGCCTGGATGCGCTTGAAGCACCCCGACTACGACACGTTGCGAGGCATCCTCGACACCATCGGTCGGACCGTGAAGGTTCGCGCTCGATGACGCCAGAGACAGCGACGATTTCGACGGCACCCGCTGGCACGGGCAAGGGACAGAGCAAGTCGCAGCCCCCTTCGTCGGCGGGGGCTTCTTCAGCGGGGGCTTCCACCGGATCGGGCGGCAAGGTCGCCGCCCTGCCGCAGGTTCGCACCGCGGTGTTGCTCGGCGCCCAGCGCTTCGATCCGACCCTCGGCAGCGCCGTCGCCATGCACGGCGTCAGCGGCCGCTTCGCCATGATCACGGCGGGCTGGCAAGAGCGCGAAGCCGAAGACGAAGAGCTCGCCGCCCACCTCGCCCACGGCAACAAGAGCGCCGACGCCGGCGCCGTCAACCTGAACCTGCACGCCCGCGGCAACGAGCTGTTCGCGAAAGACCCCGAGCTCGCCAAGGCCCACCGCGAGCGGCAGATCCTCTTGCGGCACCTGCAAGAGGTCTATCGGATCCGCCTCGACCACGCCTCGGCGGCCGAGCACGAGGTCGCCCACTACGACATGCCCGAGCGCATGCGCGACGAGATGGTGTCGACGTCGATCGAGCACATCCAGCAGCTCGACAGCTGGCACCTCGAGAAGTGCAAGACCGTGCGCGACGACTTCGACCGCCGCATGGACGTCGACAACCGCAAAGAGGTCGTGCGCCACAGAAACGAGATCAAGCAGGCCCTCGAAGGCTGCAGCGCCGTCGCCATTGCCGGCGGCCACGTCGCCGTCTTGATCAACCGCTTGATGTTGTTCGGGCTCGGCGAGCTCATCGGAACGCGGCCGGTCTTTGCCTGGTCCGCCGGCGCCATGGCCATCACCGATCGCATCGTGCTGTTCCACGACGACCCGCCGCAGGGACAGCTGGCCCGCCAGGTCCTCGACGTCGGCCTCGGCATCGTGCCCCGCACGGTGGTGTTCCCGACCCCCGAGCGGCGCCTGCACCTCGACGTCACCGAGCGTGTGTCGCTGCTGGCCCGCCGCTTCGGGCCGGCGACCTGCATCGTCTTGCCCGACCGCGCCTTTGTCACCTGGAACGGCTCCAGCTACGGCCGCGCCGCCGGCGCCATTCGCCTCGCCGAGAGCGGCGCCAACATTCCCCTTGTCCCGCTGAGAGCGACGCAATGAATTCGCCGAATGGCATCGCAGAGGCGATGCGGCCTTCCGAGACCGGAGACCTCACCCCCCAGCCCCCTCTCCACGGGCGCATCGCAAAGCCTCGCTGTGGAAAGGGGGAGGAGAATAGCCGTCGGAGGGGTTCGCCCCCTGTGAGCAATTCGCTCGTCAAGCCCGTCGAATCGGTGCGCCGTCACGACGTGGGAGGTTCGAGAGAACGAACACGCCGCGGGTTGAAAAATGCTGGAAGGGTCATTCTCCTCCCCCTCTCCACAGTGAGGCCTGGCGAACGCCCGTGGAGAGGGGGTCGGGGGGGTGAGGTCTCCTCGCGCCTCTCGCACGCCTCGCGCGCATCGGGTGCACCTCGATGAAGAAGCGCTTGATCGACGAGCTCATCGGCTGCTGGCACGACGCAGGGAAGGTGCGGGCCTTCATGGCCAGCCACAAGTTCCCGCTGGTCGAAGGCAGCCAGGTCACCTTTGTGTGGCTCGGCCACGCCGACGGCGTCAGCCTGCGCCACTGGATCTACGGTCTCGAGTCGGCGACGACGTTGTCGCGGGCGCCGCACACCGACATCTGGCACCTGACCCTCGAGATCCCGCCGAGCTCGCGCGTCGAATACAAATTCGAGCTGCACCGCGGCGGCGGCAGCGAGTGGATTCAAGACCCGCTGAACCCCGCCCGGGCCAGAGACCCCTTTGGCGCCAACTCGGTCTTGCAGGGCGAGGGCTATGTCGTCCCCGAGTGGACGCTGGTCGACCCGCTGGCCCGCTCGGGGACCCTCGAGCGCTTCACCGTCAACAGCAAGGCCTGGGGCCAGCGCCACGGTCAGATCTACCTGCCGGCGCGCTTTCGCCGGTCACGTCAGTACCCCCTCCTGGTGGTGCATGACGGCGCCGACTATTTGCGATTTGCCGATCTGCAACCGGTGCTCGACAACCTGATTCACCGTCTTGAAATCCCCGATGTGATCGTCGCGTTGTTCAATTCGCCGGATCGGCTGCACGAATACGCCGACGACGAAAACCACGCCCGCTTCATCACCGAAGAGCTGCTGCCCCAGGTGAGCGCGGCGTACCCGTTGATCGACCGCCCGCAAGACCGCTGCTTGATGGGCGCCAGCTTCGGCGCGATCGCCAGCTTCTCGACGGCGCTGCGCTACCCCGGCGTCTGGGGCCGCATGCTCTTGCAGTCGGGCAGCTTTGCCTTCACGGACATCGGCCGCACCAACCGCCGCGGCCCGCGCTTCGACCGCATCGTCGAGTTCGTGAACGCCTATCGGGCCGAGCCAAAGGCGATCAGCCAGCGCGTCTTTGTCTCGTGCGGCGTCTACGAATCGCTCATCTACGAGAACCGATCGCTCGTCCCGCTGCTCGATGCGACCGGGATGCAGGTCCGCTTCGTCGAGGCCCGCGACGGGCACAACTGGCAGAACTGGCGCGATCGCCTGCGTGAAGGTCTCTCGTACCTGTTTCCCGGTCCGCTGCTGTTCGTCTACGAATGACCCTGCTGACAGGCGCGCAGCGACGTTGATCGCTGCCGTCGAAGTGTGATGGGCTCCGCGTGTTTTCCGTGCTTTTTTGCCGTGCTTTTCGCCGGGCGTGCTTTCCAGGGCGCGCCCACACCCTGGTTCCGCGCTGCGAGGTGTTTCATGGCTGACGTCACCCGACACATCGGTCTCTCGCTCGGCGCCGACATCTGTTGGCCCCTGTGCTTCGAGCACATGATCAAGCGCCTCGATCTCAAGATCCCCATCAAGGGAGACACGGTCCGCTTCGACGTCGAGCGGGTGACGATCGAGCCCTATGACCTGCGACAAGAAGTCAAATACGACGTCATTGTCGACCGATTGACCCACTGGTATCACACCAGCCGCGAGTGGATCAAAAAGGCAGTCATCATGGATGACGCCTACGTCTTCAACAATCCCTGGACGGTCCAGGCGATGGAGAAGCACACGAGCTACGCGGCCATGATGAAGCTCGGGATGCCCATCCCCGAGACGTGGATGCTGCCGCCCAAGAGCTACGACGTGGCCACCCAGCCCGACGTCAAGGCGACGCTGCACAAGTACGCGAAGCTGTTCGACCTCGGCAACGTCGGCAAGAGCGTCGGCTTCCCGCTGTACTTGAAGCCCTACGACGGCGGCGGCTGGCGCGGCGTCACGCGGGTCAAGGATCCGGCGGCGTTGAAAAAGGCCTACGACGAGAGCGGCAAGTCGGTGATGCACGCCCAGGCCGGCGTCGAAGGCTTCGACCTCTTTGTCCGCTGCATCGGCTTCGGCCCCCAGGCCCGCTGCGTCCTCTACGACGCCGACGCGCCGCTGCACGACCGCTACACCATGAAGACCGACTTCATGCCCGCGAGCGACGCCGAGCACCTGCGCAAGGTGACGATGACCATCAACGCGTTCTTTGGCTGGGAGTTCAACTCTTGCGAAGCGCTGCGCACGGTGGGCCCAGACGGCAAGAGCACCTGGCACCCCATCGACTTCGCCAACCCCTGCCCCGACTCGCAGGTGACGTCGCTGCACTTCCACTTCCCGTGGCTGGTCAAGGCCTACCTGCGCTGGTCGATCTTCTGCGCAGCCACCAAGCGGCCGATGCGCCGCACGCCCGACTGGCAGCCCTTCCTCGACATCGCGGCCAAAGAGCTCAGCTATGAAATGAAGCTCGACCAGTACGCGGCGCTGGCCGACAAGCTGTTGGCCAAGAACGAATTCGAAGAGTTCTGCGACAAGCACCTCAAGCACATGGACGACGTCGCCAACGACTTTTTTGGCAGCGCCGAGGCCAAAGAGGCGGTGCGCCTGAAGACGGCGGCGCTGTTCCCGGCCCACGAGGTCGAGAAGTTCACCGAGCTGTTCTGGGCGCGCATCCAGGGCTGGCGCAGCGCCGGCTGCCCGTGATGCACGCCGTCGTCAGCGACGTCGCCGTTGTCGTGGCGGGAGCAGGAGCGGGAGCGGGGGAGACCTCACCCCCCCAACCCCCTCTCCACGGGCGCTCGCGGACTCGCTGTGGAGAGGGGGAGGAGAATAGCCGTCGGACGTGTTTGCCCCGCGTCGCGGGCTCGTTGTTTCAGACGTCCCACGCTGTGAGATCGCCGCGCTTCGTCGGTGGCTCTCACGTCGATCGGAAACTGCCTCGCGTCGCCGGGCTCGAAACCGAATTCGCCAGGTGCTGCAGACCCCATCCAGTCGATATTCCCCTCCCCCTCTCCACAGCGAGGCTTGGGGAGCGACCGTGGAGAGGGGGTCGGGGGGGTGAGGTCTCCTCTCGGGTCGCACCTCGTCACGCCCCTCCGCTCGCGCTTCTTCACGCGCCTCCGCTCGCGCCTCTTCACGCGCTTCCGCTCGCGCCTCGTCGCGCGCTTCTTCGCGCACCTCGTCACGCCCCTCCCCTCGCGCTTCTTCACGCGCCTCGTCGCGCGCTTCCTCACGCGCCTCCGGTCGCGCTTCTTCACGCGCCTCCGCTCGCGCCGCTTCACGCGCTTCCGCTCGCGCCTCGTCACGCGCTTCCGCTCGCGCCACGCGCCCCTCTGCGCGCGCCTCGTCACGCACCTTTTCTCGTCGTCACCAAGCTTCACTGGAGCGAGTCGTGCCCATGTTCTTGAAGTCCCGCTGGTTCTCCCACCGCCTCCACCAGCCCGTCAGCCTCGCCCGCTGGGGCGAGATCGGTCAGCCCGTGCTGGTGTTGCCGACCGCCGGCGGTGACGCCGAAGAGATCGAGCGCATGGGCGTCATCGACGCGCTCGCGCCGCTGCTCTCGCAGAACAAGATCAAGGTCTACTCGTGCGACTCCGTCGCCGGCCGCACCTGGTTCTACAAAGAGGGCAGCCCCGCCCACCGCATGTGGATGCAGGACCAGTTCCACTGGTTCGTGCGCGAAGAAGTCGCCCCCGCGATCCGCATGGACTGCAAGTCCTCCGACATCCCCATCTGGACGGCCGGCGCCTCCATCGGCGCGTTCCATGCCGCCGCCCTGGTGTGCCGCTTCCCCGACGTGTTCACGCGCGCGCTGGCCATGAGCGGCACCTTCAACCTCATGCGCTTCATCGAGGTCAACCAGCCCACCGACGACTACCGCCGGGCCTCGCCGCTGAACTTCGTGCCCCACCTCTCGGGCCCGCACCTCGAGCTGTTGCGGCAGCGCCACATCACCTTTGCCACCGGCGAAGGCCGCTGGGAAAACATCGGCGAGAGCTGGGCCCTGGCCAACATCCTCGGCCACAAAGGCATCCCCAACTACGTCGACAGCTGGGGCCCCGAGACGCACCACGACTGGCAGACGTGGCGGGCGATGCTGCCGAAGTACCTCGGTGAGTGGACGAAGAACCAGCAGGGCGCGGCGGCCTGAGCGCTCGACGTTGATCAGGGCCCAACGTCGACAACAGCGTCGAGAACAGCGTCGGGCCGGCTGGCAGCGTCCGAGTACCAGAGCTCCTGCTCGAGCCTGACGTTGGCCCGCCGGATCGCGTCGATCAGCGCGAGGGCTGCGCCGACGTCGTCGCCCTCGACCTCGCTGACCTTCTGGCGCAAGCGGAACAGCGCGCCCCGCTGCTGGTGCGGCAGCGGCGAACCCGCGGCGGCGTTCTGGTCGACGAAGGCTGCGTCGCTGCGAAAGATGGCCAGCGGCCCCAACCGTTGTCGCAAATACCACCAGATGCGGACCCCACCGAGGTCGGCGTCGCCCCAGTGTCGCTGCAGCTGGTGCGGCGTGGTGGCGCGCAGCGCGGCGAGAAACGACACGAGGTGCGGGCCGGGAAAGCCGCCGGTGTAGACGGCGAGCTCGCCGCGGTCGCCGAGGCCGACGGCGCCGCCGGCGTCTTCGACGTAGGCAAAGAACGGCACCTCGTTTTCGATGGTCGTCACGATGCGCACCGACGTTGACGCCGACGCCAGCGACGGCAGCCAGGCCTCGGGGATCTGCGCGGTCGGCGCGAAGTCGCCGAGGCGGTAGGTGCGGCCGGCCACGTCGAAGCAGACGTCGCCGGCGCAGTGGACAAAGGCCGGCTTGCGGCGGACGCCGAGGACTTCGACGACGTCGCCAACGTCGGCGGCGTCGAGGCCGTCGAAGCGCGGATCGAGCCGCAAGAGCAGGCGGGCCAGCTCGCCGCGCACGGCCGCCAACCGCTTGCTGTTGAAGAACAGCCGCTCGCTGACCACGCGCTCCCAGCCCTGCAGGCCGCGCCACAGCCCCACGGCCGCCCGCAGGGCGTCGACGACGTCGGCGGCGTCGCGCTTGAACCGCTCGCGCGAGATGCCGAGCACCGAGAGGTCGGCCCGGGCGGCGCCGCCTTCAACCTGCTGCAACAGCTCGTCGAGCCACGGCGGGCCGGGCCCCACCAGAGGCGCGATGGCCGCGCGCAGTCGCGACAGCGCCAGGCCCAGCGGCTCGAAGCCGACGGACTCGCCGGCGGCGACGGCGCGATCGATCTCGTCGGGTCCGATCCGCAGCTCCTTGATCTCGCCGCGGGCCACGCCCTTGTGCTCGACGACGCGCACGACCCCTTGACGGCCCAGCTCGCGGGCCGCGTCGCGCAACGCTTGCAACTGTGGCTGGCCGTCATCGGCGAACGCGTCGGGAAAAGAGTCGCGATCGAGGTCGACCTTGACGTCGCGCGTCCAGGGAGCCGGCCGGCCAAACGCGGTGCTGCGCTCATGGGCCTCGAGCAGGGCAACGAGCAGGGTGCGGCGGGCAGCAGAATCAGCCGTCGACAACGTCGCTCCCCCCGTTGCCCGGCACGGGCGCGGTCAGCTCCTTGGTGAAGTCGAGGACCGTGGGCGCTCCGCTCTGGGCGTCTTTGTGGATGTAGAGGCTGCTCGTGACGTGGGGCGCGATCATGGTGGCGCGCTCTTTGGGCGCGGCGAGGATCAACTGCAGCGAGAGGTCGCGCGCAAAGGCCAGCGTGGCGCGCACGCGGCTCTCGTCCATCTTGGCAAAGGCCTCGTCGAGCAACAGCAGGCCGCAGCTCGGCGGACCGTTGGACATCGCGCGGTAGAGCCGGTGCGCCGAGGCAAAGATCGCGATGTAGTACGGCGTCTGGGTCTCGCCGCCGGACTTGTCGCCGGCGACGCGGCTGTAGAGAGAGCGCGTGCCGTTGTCGTGGTGGATGACGATGTCGTAGTCGAAGTAGGCGCGGTAGTCGGCGCGCTCGGCGAGCTCTTCCTTCACGCGGGCCGCGTCGGCGTGGGTCAGCCTCGTGAACAGATCTTCAAGGGTCGCCCGCGCCGACGTCGGCGACAGCACCTCGGTCAACGATCGCGTCTCGGGTGCGGCTTGCAGGATGAGGTCGTGAAAGGCGCGGTGGTGCGCGGCCACGGCGATGGAGAACTGGTAGCGATCGCTGCCGAAGCGGACCTCGCGCAAGGCGCGGTTGAGGTTGTCGATCTGCCGCCGGACGTCGTCGAGGCCTTCGCGCAGCCGAAAGATCATGTCCTCGGCCAGCTGCTGGATCGACTCTTCGCGGGACCGCTCGATGCGCGCCCGGTACTCCGGCAGCTTCGAGGACTGCCAGCGGTCGCGTTCGTCGGCAAAGGCGCTGACGTCGTCGGCGGCGGCTTCTTCGGCGACGAAGCCGCGGGCTGCGGCGTAGGCCGTCTTCTGCCGCACCAGCTGGTTCACCAGGTTCTCGACGCGGCCTTCGATGATCTTCGCCTGGCGCTCGTAGTTGGTCCGAACCTGCTCGAGCCCCTCGTCGGCGACGAGCCTCTGGAAGCGCGTCTCCCACACCTCGCGCCGCTCGGGATCGACGCTGACGCAAGCACCCTCGAGGGTCGCCGCCACCGCCGTGGCCGCCTGCTGCGCAGCGTCGAGGCGTTGCAACAAACCGTGGTGCTCAATGGTCGCCACCCGAAAGGTTTCGGCGGCAGCATCGCGCTGCGCGGCGAGGGCGTCGACGCCACGTCGGTCGATGCTGGCCAGCTGACGCTCGAGGGTGGCGACGACCTCGTCGAGCCCGGGCCGCTGCTGCGCAACCTCGAGCAGCTCGGGCAGCCGCGCCGTGGTCGTGCGCGCCACCTGGGCCCGGGTCAACAGCTTCGCGAGCATCGTCTGGTCGGCGTCGGCGGCCACCAGCTGGTCGGAGAGATCGGCGAGGCGGCGGGCGATCTCTTCGAGGCGCCGCACGCGGGCGGCGACGCCGATGACGTGCCGGGCATAGACGCGCTCCGGCGTCTGGCGGGCCACGTGGTTGCTGTAGACCATGACCGAGTCGGTGATGGCCCGGCGGTGGCGCCGAAGCTCTTGCTCGTCGTCGACGCAGATGATGTCGCCGCAGACGGAGTCGACGTAGGCGCGGGCGTCGTCGTCGTCGGTGACGACCCGCTCGGCGAGGGAGCCGCGGGCCGCGGGCCGGCGCTCGGCCCGGATCTTTTCGACGTCGACGAGGCCGACGTTGGCGATGAAGACCGCGCCGCGGCCGGGCAGCGGGTAGTCGCGCTTGTGGCGCTCGTAGAGCGAGAGCGCCCGGGAAAAATCTTCGGCGGCGACGATGACGTCGAAGCGCCGGGTGTTCAAGAATCCCTCGACGGCGTCCTGCCAACGCGGGTCGCCGATCTCGACCAGCTCACACAGTGGCCGCGGCTCGCGTCGCCCCTTGAGCTTGCTCCGCAGCAGGTGCAACAGCGCCTCGACGCCGTCGTCGTAGCGGACCCGACCGGCGAGCAGCTCGGCCTGCTCGCGCTCGAGCTGGCCGGCCTCGGCCCGGATCGTGGTCAGGCCCAGGCTGAGGCCCGCCTGCACGACGCCGACGATGCGCAGGGCGGCGTCGAGCCGGCGCTCCCAGGTGCCGATGTCGCGACCGGCGAGGGCGCCATCGCGGGCGAGGGTCTGGCGCAGCCGCTCGACGATGGCCGGGGGCTCGCGCGCGCCGAGCCACTCGTCGTCGGCGAAGCCGGCGGGTTGTCGTCGACGCACGTCGCGCAGCGCCTCGCCGGACAGCTCGTCGAGCAGCTCCAGCTGCGCCTGCAGGCCAGCCCGGGCGGCGCGCTCGGCGTCGTGGGCGGCGCGCCGTTGTCGTCGACGATCCTCGAGATCGCGTTCGAGCGCGGCGATCTCACGGGCTTCGCTGATGTCGTAGAGCAGGCGGTTCAAGCGCTCGCGCTCGCCGGCGAAAAAAGCGACGCGGGCTTCGACGACGACGATCTCTTCTCTGGCGGCGCGGGCGTCGTCGTCGGCGACCCCCAGCGCGGCTTCGACGGCCGCGACGCCGGCGTTGTGCTGGGCGACGGCGGCGCGCAAGGACATGAAGCGGTGGCTGTGGGCGACCTCTCGCTCGGCGAGGATGCGCTGGCCGAGATCGCAGACCGCGGTGAGCTCGAGGATGCGGTGCTCGGCGTCTTTGGCCTGTCCTTCGAGCTGCTTGTAGTGCTCGAGGTTTCTTTGCAGGGCGTCGGTGTCGATGGGCCGCTCGTCGAGCAGGTACTCAAAGACGAATTGGCGGACCTCGCCGAGCGGCCGGAAATCCAGCGCCTTGACGATGAGGCGGTGGAAGCTGTCGGGCAGGTCGCCGAGGCGATGCCGCAGCTCGTCGCGGTAGCTGCCGACGTCGGGCACCAGCCGCACGCCCGGGAGCTTCTGCAGTTGCTGGCGAAAGTCACGCAGGGGACGCACCGACCGACTGCCGTCGTCGGCAGCGACCAGCGCGGGCACCGCGTCGATGTCGCCACCCGACCACAGCCAGTGCCACTTGTGGACGCTGGTGTCGTTTTCAAAGGCCTCGAGGGCGACGCCGCAGACAAAGCCTTTGCCGGTGTCGTCGTCGACGAACGAGAGCATGACGTGGCTGGTGGTCGTGCCGCGCCCGTAGCGGACCTGCCCGGGACGTGATTCGTCTTCGCTGCCGAGCTTGTGGCGCACGTAGCCGTAGGGCGTGCGCCGGCTCTGTTCGTTGGCGGCCTTGTTGAAGCGCACCTGGCTGAGGTCGGCGACCAGCGCCAGCTGGATGGCGTCGAGCACCGTCGATTTGCCGGAGCCGTTGTCGCCGAAGAGAAAGGTGCTGCCCGCGAAGCGAAAGGTCTCGTCGACGAAGTGGTACCAGTGGACGAGGCGCACGGCGGCCAGACGTTTCACTGCACCGCTCCGCCGTCGCCGTCGCCACCGCTGTCGCCACCGCCACCGCCACCGCTGTCGTCGTCGTCGTCGTCCTGATCGCCGGCACCGCGGGCGTAGCTCTTGAGCAGCAGCGCGATGTCGTTGACGCGATCGGCCGGCAGGATGCTCTCGATGACCGCCTGGATGGTGACGACGTCGACGTCGGCGCCGACGAAGCCCTTCCTGGTGGAGACGATGGCGTGGCGCTCGAGCCGGCGCACCGCGTCGG
>JBKJNL010000737.1:0-4120 GCA_046593615.1 Myxococcota bacterium
AGCTGGCCATCGGCCTCGTGCTGCTGGCGCTGCTCGTGGCCTGCGCCATCTGGACGGTCGGGGCCGTGAAGCTCGGCCGGCAAGTGCCCCCGAGCCCCACAGACCGGGGACCGTCAACGACCTGAGTCGTGCTGGCCTGTGAGGCGAGCCACGCTGTTTCCGACGACAGGGTGATGGCGCGCGGCCCCACGCGGCCTATCGAGGCCCATGCGCTTCGCCTCTTCCGTCGTCTCTTCCGTCGTCGTCGTTGTCGCTGTCGTCGTGGTCGCCGGCCTGCCCGCCTGTGATTGCGGCGAGCCGCTGGTCACGCGCCCCGAAGACATCGTCCCCGGCTCTCCCGGACGCCCCGTGACCGACGACGACGACCACGACGAAGAAGCAGACGCGGTCGGCGTCGGCGCCGTCGAAGGCATCCTGTGCAACGCCCACATCGGCGACGTCGTCAAAGACGCGCGGGTGTTGATCACGCTCGCCGACGGCACGGTCATCGACGACCAGACCGACGACGACGGACACTTCTTGCTCGACGGTGTGCCCGAGGGGCAGCAGGTGCTGCAGGCGACGTCGCCGACGTTCCACAAGACCGAGCTCGTGGTCGTCATCGCCGACGACGTCGTCACCGTCGACATCGGCGGGGCCTGCGCCCGGCCCGCGCCCGGCAGCTTCGGTGGCCTGCGCGGCCGCGTCTGTTCGCCCGACGGTGGCACCTGGCTGGTCGACGCCACCGCCAGCATCACGCCAGCAAACGCCGGCGTCGGCGAAGCGCCCATCGCCGACCAGACCGACGTCGACGGCCGCTACCTGCTCGAGGTCGTGCCCGCCGGACCGCAGCGCCTCGTGATCGAGAAGGGCAGCTTCCGGCGCGACATCGACGTCGTCATCCCCGCCGGCGGGGTCCTCGAGCTCGACGACGACGAGTGCCAGCTCGCGACCGACGACCTGCGCATCGCCGTGGTGCGCGGCAGCACCTACGACCACGTCGAAAACGTGCTCGCCAACATCGGCGTCGACATCACCACGCTCGACATCTACGACGGCGACTGGGCCGAGACCCTGCTCGGCGCCGACGAGCGCGTGCGCGACTACGACATCCTTTTTCTCAACTGCCGCTCGGCCGAGCCGGTGTTCCTGGCTTCGCCGGCGATGCAGCAGCGCCTGCGCGACTACGTCGCCGGCGGCGGCAGCCTGCACGCGTCCGATCAGGCCTACGACCTGATCGAGGTCACCTGGCCCGAGAAGCTCGACTTCCTCGGCGACGACCTGCTGCGCGCCCAGGCCGACCGCGGCGCCATCGCCGACGTCGAAGCCACCGTCGTCGACGACGTGCTGGCCCAGGGGCTCGGCCGAACCCAGGCCACGCTGCACTACGCCCTCGAAACCTGGAGCACCCTGGTCGCCGCCGCCGACGACGTCGACGTCTACCTGCGGGCCGACGCGCCGCTGATGGACGGCACCGTGCTCGACGACGTCCCGCAGATCGTCGGCTGGCACCACGGCCAGGGGCGGGTCATCTACTCGTCGTTCCACCAGGAGCCGGGGTCGCACCCCGATCAGGTGCGGATTCTCGAGCTGTTGATGTTCGAGCTGTAAATGCGCTGAAGGTGCGTGACGGCAGCGAGGCGCAGTAGCGTCGTCGTCATGACCGACCTGCAGCTGCACGAGACCCTGACCCGCCGCCTCGAGGTCTTTGCCCGCGATCAGGTGCTCGAGCGCGCCGATCGCACCTGTGACCTGCTGTTGGCGCTGGTGAAGCGCGAAGGCGGGCTGACGGTGACCGACGGCCTCGCCAAGGTTGGCGGCAAATCGCTCAACACCATGGCCGACCTGCTGAACGACGTGGCGACGTCGGCGGGCCTCGTGGTCGGCATTTTTTCTGGCGAGCGGCAGCTGGTCAGCTCGACCCCGGGCCTCGCGCGCGACGGCGGCAGCGCGGTGCTGCCGCGCGACATCATCACCGTCTGCCAGGTGCGCGGCGAGACCTTTACCGGCAGCGCCGACGTCGGCGACCAGCCGGTGCTCGTCGTCGCCAAGCCCGTGCTGCAGCACGGCGACGCCGTGGCCATCGTCGTCTGCGGCATCGCGGCCTCGGAAGGCAACACGGCGTTCCTCGGGCTGTCGTCGATCGAGCAGGACATCATCACGCTCGCCGATCAGGTGCAGGCCGAGCGGCAGCGCGCCGTCGCCGACTTCTTGAAGATCATCCGCAGCATCGCCAAGCGCATCCACTTGCTGGCGCTCAACGCCTCGATCCTCTCGGCCCAGGCCGGCGAGCAGGGCCGCGGCTTCGCCGTGGTCGCCCGCGAAATCGGCGACCTCGCCGAGCGCACGCGCCTGTCGACGCAAGAGCTCGAGCAGGAGTTCCTCGGCAAGGGCAAGACCGCCGACGTCGACCGCCGCACCGGTGGGCGCAGTGGTCGCGCCGCCTGACGCCCCGCCGTCGGCGCTGGTCCGGGCGGCCCTGACGCTGGTGTTCGTCTGCTTTGTCGTCGGCTGGCTCGCCGTCGGCATCCGCGGCCTCGAAGACGACGACAGCCGCTGGGCCTGGGGCATGTTCCCCTACGTGCTCGAGGTGCAGGTCCGCGAGGTGCGCTTCGTCGACGCTGCCGGCACCACGCGCCGCTTCCAGCCCCACGGGCCCGTGCGCCTGCCACGGGCCGTGCGGCCCGGCGTCAAAGACGAGACCTGGGGCTACGGCAAAGGCGCCTGGGACGACCTCGTGCGACGCCTGCTGCGGGCCGCCGCCCGAGACGCCCGGGCCGACGACGTCGCCGTCGAAGCCGTGGTGCGCACCCGCCGCTCGGAGCGCAGCCCCGTCGACGAAATCATCCGCCGGGAGCTGCCGTGAGCAGCGCGGTGCCTGCAGCGCCAGCGCCGGGCCCAGCCTCAGCGCGGTCGCCGACCGCGGTCTCCGCCTCGGGGCTCGACCGTTGGCTGTTCGCGGGCATCGATCCAACCGTGTATGGCTTGTTGCGGCTGTTCTTCGGCATCTCAGCGGTGTGCAAATTCATCGGACTGTTTTCGCCGGTGCCGCGGCTGGTGCTCGGTGGCTTCCGGATGGGGCTGCCCCTGCACCGCTACCAGCCGGCGAATTTCGCTCCCGCGCTGCTGACCGGTGACCTCCTGCCGACGCTGACGTTTTCGCAGTATTCCGCCGTCGAAGTCGTCGGCTTCGTGGCCAGCATCCTGGTGACGATCGGCCTGGGGTCGCGGCTGGCAAGCCTGACGCTCGCCACCGCCTGTTGGTGGCTGTTGTTGGTCGATCCGGCTGGATTCAAGCACAACTTGTTCGCCCTCGCCTGCTTCGGCGTCTTGCTGGCGGTCTGCCCGTGCGGCGACCGTTGCTCCGTCGACGCGCTGCTGCGGCGACGGCGGGGCCGAGCACTGATCCGCACCCGATCGATCTTTCCGCTGCGGCTGGTGCAGGTGCAGGTCGCCGTCATCTACCTGTTCTCGGTGTTGGCCAAGCTCAACGACGGCTGGGCCAGCGGGCACCTGCTGGCCCGCGGCATCGACGACGGCGTCGCTCGCGCGGTCGGGCTCGGCCTCGGCAGCTTCGAGCCGTTGATCCGCTTTCGCCCGCTCTACGCCGTGGCCTCGTGGGCCACCGTCGCCGTCGAGGCCTTTTTGATCGTCGGCCTGCTGTGGCCGCGCACCCGCGGCGCGGCGTTGTTCGCCGGGGTGTGCCTGCACGCGGTCATCGACGTCAGCGTCGACGTGGGCAGCTACTCGCTGACCATGTTCGCGGCCTACGTCGCGTTCATCGATCCCGTGCCCCGCCGGCTGCGGGTGGTGGCTCCCGTGCGGCTGGCCCGCGTGCTCCGGGCGCTCGACTGGCTGTGTCGGCTCGACGTCGTCGTCGGCGACCGCTTCGACGGCGCCCCGGTCGAGGTGGCCCGGAAGCTGCCGCTGACGTTTGTCCCGGCCCTTTTCTGGGGGTTGGTCGGCGCCTTTGTCGTCGAGCGCATCGAGGCTTCCCGTCGTCGCCGACGTTGACCAGCAGGGCGCTGAAAAAGTCGCTTCGCGCTTTTCCAACACCCTGCTTCGTCTTCTTTGAGGGTCTGTCGCCAGACCCTCCCCCGACGGGCGGAGCCCGATCGGGGCCCCCACCCAAGACGAAGAA
>JBKJNL010000504.1:0-3199 GCA_046593615.1 Myxococcota bacterium
CGACCTCGAGGACCTGGTGCTGGGTCGCCGTCGGGGCGCGGTGCTGCGCGTCTCCGGGGTCTACGGGCCCGAGCCACAGCGCAAGAATTTCGTGTTGCAGCTGGTCGACGCGGCCAAAGCCGGGCGCGCGGTGGCCGTCGCCGACGACCAGTGGATCACGCCGACCTTTGCCCCCGACCTCGGCGCGGTCGTCGTCGACGTGGCTGCGCGGGTGGCCGCCGGGACCCACGCGGGGGTGATCCACGCGGCCGGGCCCGCCGTGATGCGGCGGGACCACTTTGCCGCGCTCGTCGTCGACACCTTTGGCCTGGGCCCGGCCGTCGTCGACGCCAAAGCCACCCCGCTCCTGGGCCTGCGAGCCCCCCGTCCCCTGCGGGTCGGGCTCGACACATCGTTCCTCCGTCGATTGACGACGACGGTGATACGGTCCCCCGCCGAGGCGCTGTGCCTCGTTCTCGACACGCCTCTTTGAAGACGAACATGAACCAACGCACCATCACGCGCTGTCGCTGCTGCACCAAAACGCGCCTCGAGCCCGTCGTCGACCTGGGGGTGGTGCCGCTCGCCAACGCCTTCCAGAAGACGGCGACCGCCGACGAGCCACGCTTCCCCCTGGCGGTCCTTCGCTGCCTGGATTGCGGTCTGTTGACGCTCTCCATCGTCGTCGAGCCGAAGCTGATGTTCACCGACTACCGGTACGTCTCGGGCACGTCGCCGACGATGGTCAATCACTTCGGCGCCTATGCCAAAGACGTCGCCGCCCGCTTCCTGCCTGATTCAGGGAAGGGCTTCGTCGTCGAGATCGGCAGCAACGACGGCACGCTGCTGAAGCAGCTGCCCGCCAAGACCAAGCGTCTCGGCATCGAGCCCGCCGAAAACATCGCCGAGCTGGCCCGCAAGGACGGCGTGCCGACGACGACGGCCTTTTTCAACGCCGCCACGGCCGCAGCGATCGTCAAGGAGCACGGCAAGGCCAGCGTGCTCATCGGCAACAACGTCATCGCTCACATCGACGACCTCGACGACGTCGCCACCGCGGCCACGACGCAGCTCGCCGACGACGGCGTCTTTGTTTTTGAGGTGCCGCACGCGCTGCCGATGCAGGCCAAGGTCGAATTCGACACCATCTACCACGAGCACCTCAGCTACTTCACGCTGCGCGCGTTGACGGCGTGGTTGGCGCGGCACGGCTTCGAGGTCTTCGACGTCCACACGACGCCGGTGCACGGCGGATCGATCCGCGTCCACGCCGCGCGCGCCGGGCAGCAGCCGCGTCTGCCGTCGGTCGACGTCGTCACCGCCGCCGAAGCCGAAGCCGGCCTCGACTCGGGCTCGGGCTGGCGTGAGTTCGCCCGCCGCGTCTCCGCGATCCGCACCGGGTTGCCGCAGCTGCTGTCGCGCCTGCGCGACGAAGGCGCCCGCGTGGCCGCCTACGGCGCCGCCGCCAAAGGCAACACCATGCTGTGCACCGCCGGCCTCGACAAACGCGCCCTGCGCTACGTCGTCGACAAGAACCCGCTCAAGCAGGGGTTGTTCACGCCCGGCAGCCGCCTGCCCGTCGTCGGCGTCGAGGCCCTGAAGAAGGACCCGGTCGACGTGCTCGTGGTGCTGGCCTGGAATTTTCTCCCGGAGATTCGCGAGCAGCTCGCGGGCTGGGAGGCCGCCGGCGGCCGCTTCGTCGTGCCGGTGCCGGAGCCGGCGGTGTTGCCGCGATGAGCGAGGTCTCGCGCTCCGGGCCCACACGGGCCTGGGGCCTCGACCGTCGCCCGCTGCTGACGGTGCTGTGCCCGGTGTTCAACGAGCAGCAGTGCGTGCCACTGTTCTATGACCGCTGGGCAGCGCTGACCCGGGCACTCGCATCTCGCTGCGATGTCGAGCTTATCTTCTGCAACAATTGTTCGACCGATGCCACGGTCGAGTTGATTCTTGATCTGCGTCGACAAGACCCGCGCGTCCAGCTGCTCACCTACACGCGCAACATCGGCTACCAGGCTTCGCTGCAGGGTGGCTTGCGCCAGGCCAGCGGCGACGCCATCGCCATGGTCGACGTCGACTGCGAAGACCCACCGGAGATGATCGCCGCCTTTGTCGACCACTGGCTCGGCGGCAACGACCTCGTCTACGGCGAGCGCCAGAAGCGCACCGAGCCTGGTTGGATCACGATGTGTCGCAAGATATTCTATCGACTGAATCGGCTGGTCGCCGATAGCGAAATCATTGTCGATATGGCGGAATTCTGCTTGATCGACAAGTCGGTGAGAGACGCGATCCTGATGGGGCGCAACACGTTCCCGTTCATCCGCGCCGACATCGCCGCGCTGGGCTTGAAGCGTGTGGGCATCCCCTACGACCGGCACCCGCGGGTGGCGGGCACGACCCACTACAACCTGCTCGGCATGACCCGCTTCGCCGTCGCCGGCATCCTGGCGGGCACGACGCTGCCGTTGCGACTGGCGCTCTACCTGTTGGCGCCGGTGCTGGTCTGCAACCTCGCCTGGATGATCGTCGGACCGTCGACGCCGGCCTGGTTCCACCGCGCGGTGCTGCTCGACCTCACCTACGTCAGCGTCTTTGTCGCCGTCGCCGCCCTCTACCTCGCCCGCATCTACCGCAACGTCATCGGTCGGCCGCAGAGCGTGGTCGACTGGCAGCGCTCATCGACCAACGTGGAGCCCGCGCGCTCGGGCAACACCCTGCCCGCCCGCGGGAGCCCCCGGTGACGCCGCGCCTCACGTGCCCGGCCTGCGACGGCCCGCTCGCGCCGCTGCGCGAGACGCGCGACTTCACGTTCCACAACACCTTTCGCCTCGTGCGCTGCACCGACTGCAGCCTCGTGACGGTCGACCCCGTCCCCGACGACGTCGAATTCGCCCGCTACTACGCCGACAACTTCTACGGCCAGCCGTCGTCGACGTCGGGTGCAGCGCTGCGCTTCTTCTACAGCCGCCGCGAGGCGATCACCCGCCGCCACCAGCCCGCCCTGCGGCGGCTGCTCGACGTCGGCTGCGGCGACGGCGGCTTCCTCGCCCACATGGCCGGCCGCGGCGTCGACGTCGCCGGCTTCGAGCCTTCGTCGGCGGGCGCAGCCCGGGCGCGGGCCCGCCTGGCGCGCAAAGACAGCACCGTCGTCGATGACCTCGGCGCCGTCCGTGGCCTCTTCGACGTCGTCACCGCCTGGCACGTGCTGGAGCACGTCGCC
>JBKJNL010000982.1:0-4916 GCA_046593615.1 Myxococcota bacterium
ATGGCGATGGTCAGGCCGCTCTGCCCTTCGCGAAAGAACGCGAGCGAGAAGCCGACCAGGAAGACCATCTGCGCCGTGCCGGCCTGGAAGAACGCCACCTTTGCGCCCTGGACAATCCGCAGATAGCTGATGACCAGAAACACACTGGAAGCCGCCGCGACGCCAAAGGCGACACCGAGGTCAACGACGTCGACGAGGTAGGAGAACAACAAGTGGAACGCGAAGAATGCGCCGGCGAGGAAGAAGTAGTTCATCGGGTGCAGCGACTGTTTCCGCACCACGCCGATGATGACCATCACCGTAAAAAAGAACAGCAGCGACACCGGCGCAAAAAACGCGATGCGCGCCGCGACCGGTCCGGGGTTCAAGCGCGCCGGCAATTCGATGCCGACGTCCTTGCCGGTGACCAGCGAGTCGAAGCGCCAGGCCAGGGTCTCGCCCCCACCGGCCGCCGAGGTCTTTGTCGTCGGCGACAGCGTGCCGGCCGGGAAGTCGACCGGCGAGACGTTCGTCGTGACCGTCAGCGCGAGGTCCTTCACCTGCGAGGTCTCGCCCCGCTCGGCGAGGGCATAGACCCAGGTGCCGAGGCCGCGGCTCTTGTAGGAAATGACGACGTCGACGGTGTCTTTGTCGGCGGGCAGCGAGACCACAAAGGCGTTGCGCAGCTCGCCGTCGCCGGGCTGCGGCGTCCGCAGGGCGCCGTCGACCGTGACGTGGAACCCGTCGTACACCGCGCCTTGCGCCGACAGCGGCAGGACGATCTGCGTGGTGGCGGCGGCGACGTCGCCGTCGACGACGTTGTGGGGCGGCAGGGCGAAGCGGTACGCGCCGCGGAAGCCGACGTCGTAGGTGGGCCACCACAACAGGCCTTTCTTGCGGTGCTCGAGATCGAGGTCGACGTCGACGGCCGACGACAACATCTCGGCCTCCCTGGTCGTGGTCGACGTTTGTTGCCGCGTGACGACGGTCTTCTTCTTGCCGACCAGGGTCTCTTCGCTGACGAGGCGCGTCGTCACCCGCGTCACCGACACCGCCGGCGGCAGCTGCCGGTGCTGGCTGCCCCACAGGGCTTCGACCTCGGAGCGCAGCCGTCCGTCGCTTTCGCCGGTGCGCTCGACGACGGTGCCGCCGAGGATCATCCAGCCGATCGTGGTGAAAAAGAAGATCGCGCCGATGGCGACGAGCCGCAGCGGTGTCATGGGATGCCTCGTGGTGGTGGGTGAGCGGTGGTGCGTTGCGGCAGTGCGGCAGCACTGTGCGTCAGCGACAAAGCAGCGCCCGTGCCCGCTCTGTCAGGCTGGCAAACCGCAGGTGATCCGAGGCGCGCCGTCGTCGTCGCCGGCCTGGATCAACGCACCATGGGCACGCGGGCGGGATCGTAGAGTGTGGGCAGGCGGACACGGGTCCGTGTGCCCGGAGACGCATGCCCCAGTACGCGCACCTCGACCCGAGCTCCTTTGCCTACGACGGCGGCGACGTCGGTGTGCTGCTGCTGCACGGCTTGACGGGCGCACCCACCGAGATGCGCGGTCTCGGCGAGCACCTCCACCAACAGGGCTGCACGGTGGTCGCGCCGCTCTTGCCCGGCCACGGCACCCACCACCGCGATCTCGAGCGCGCCACGCGCACCCAGTGGATCGACGAGGCCACGCGGGCGCTGCGCCAGATGCGCCGCAACCTGCGCAAGGTGTTCATCATCGGGCAGTCGATGGGCGGGCTCGTGGCGTTGTCGCTGCTGGCCCGCGCCGACGACGGCAACGACGACGGCAACGCCTCGGGGCAGCGGGCGCCCGGTCAGGGTGACGTCGCCGGCGTCGTCGCTCTGGCGCCGGCGCTGATGGTCCACCGCGCCGCCTGGCTCACGCACCTCACCCCGCTGCTGCCGTTGCGGTTCTTGCCCAAGTTCGAAGAGCGCAACCCCGACCTCGTCGACCACAGCCAGCTCAAAGAAGTGTGGAGCTACACGCACACCCCGCTGCAGGCGGTGCGCGAGGTGCTCGCCTTCCAGTCCGACGTGCGGCGGCTCTTGCCGGCGATCACGCGGCCGTTGCTGGTGATGCAGGGGCGGCGCGACAAGACCGTGCGCCCGATCTCGGCCCAGGTCGTGGTCGACAGCGTGAAGAGCGTCGACAAGGAGCTGGTGTGGTTTGAGCGCTCGGCGCACATCATCAGCGTCGACGGCGAGCGCCACGACGTCTTTGCCCGCGCCGCCGCCTTTTGCCGCGCGCGCTCGGCCTGATCGGGCCGCTGATCGTGCGCTTGATCTTGCCTGGTTCACACGCCTGACGGGGGCTTTGGTCGGGGCACCGCTGACCAGCCAGCGGGAACAACGACCTCGACGGCGCCGCCTCCAAGCGCCGCCTCCAGGCGTCGCCTCCAAGCGTCGCCTCCAAGCTCCCGGTGGGCGGCTCAGGTCGGGCTTCATCGAACCGGGCTCGTCGTCGCGGGATCTACGACGACGCAGGCCTGTGCGCTGCCTCACGTTCGCGCTAATCCCGCGCCATGGACGTTCGCTGCGCCCGCTGCGGCACCGAGTACGAGCTGGACGACACCCGCGTGGCCAACGCCGGGACGACGGTGAAGTGCTCAAGCTGCGGGCATGTCTTCAAGGTGTTGCCGGGTGGCCAGACGGTTCCGCAAGAGGCGTCGGGGTCGACGCGGCGGCCGATGCCAACGGGTCCCGTCGAGACGCCGGCCCTGGGATCGTTCCCCGCTCCGGGTGCAGGGGCTCCAGGTGCAGGGGCTCCGGGTGCGGGAGCGCCGGCTGCGGGTGCGCCGGGTGCAGGGGCTCCGGGTGGTGCTCCGGCTGCGGCCCCGCCGGCGGGCGGCGAGTGGATGGTCAAAAAGACCGACGGCCAGACCTTTCGCTTTCGCGAGCTGACGACGCTGCAGAAGTGGATCGTCGAGCGCAAGGTCGGCCGTGACGACGAGATCAGCCGCACGGCGAAGTCGTGGAAGAAGCTCGGTGAGATCGCCGAGCTGACCTCGTTCTTCCAGGTCGTCGAGGCCGCTGAAGCCGCGCAGCGCAGCGTCACCGCTTCGCAGATGCCGGCCATCCAGCTGTCGGCGACGCCGACGGGCACCTTCCAGGCGATCCCGATCCCGCACCCGGCGCCGCTGCCGACGATGAACGAAGCGGTGCCGCAGCCGAGCCTGCCGCCGATCACGCTGGCGCCCCAGGCCGCGCGCACCCAGCCGTCGCGCACCCAGCCTTCGCGCACCCAATCTGGCGCCGAGCTGTCCGAGATGCCGGGTCGCTGGCAAGACGACCTCGACGACGACGACCCGGTGCTGGCCTGGCAGAAAAAGCGCCGCAGCCTGGTGGCCGCCGCCGCCGTCCTCGGCGTCGGCGCCGTCATCGCCGTCGTCGTCGTCGTCATCGGCTCGGGCCCGTCCCGTCTCGACCCCGCCGTGCAGGCGCTGGCCGCAAAGGCCCTGCAGGCCGACGACGACGACCGCCGCGACGACGCGATCGAGGCGCTGCAGCCGTTCACCGCGGGCAGCGAGCAGCACCCGGTGGCCCAGGCCTGGCGCGCGCGGTTGTTGGCGGCACGGGCCCAGATGCTCCTCGACGAGAGCCGCCTGCAAGAGCAGCTCAACCGGCTCGCGCCCGCGTCGGCTCGGCCGCCGTCATCGACGTCGGCGGCCGAGCGCCTGCTGGCCGAAGCCACCGCCACCGTCGTCGCCCTGCGCACCCGCGACGTCGTGCCCCCCGAAGCCGACCTCGCCGCCGCCGACGTCGACCTGGCCCGCGGCGACGTCTCCGCGCTCTCCACCGACGTGGCCATGGCCCGCGAGCACGCAAAAAATGCCGGCGATGGAGCCGAGCGCGCGGCCATCGACACCGAGGCCCGCCTGCTGTTGACCCTCGCCGAGGCCCAGCGCGTCGACGACGAAAGCGGCGCAAAGGCGAGCCTGCAGAAGCTCGAGCGCTTCGACGACGGCCGGGCCCGCGCCGCTGCCGCCGTGGCCGCCGCCCGCTGGGTCGTCGTGGCCCGCACCGCCGAGCAAGCCGCCCCCGCCGACGTCGTCGAGGCCGCCCGCCAGGTGGTGGCCCGCCTCGGGGATCGCGATGGCCGCAAGGCGCTCGTGCAAAAAATCATCGACGCCGCGGCGACGGCGCCGACGCCCGCGCCGACGGTGCCACTGCCTCCCGAGACGCCGGGCACGACGACGCCGCCGGTGACGCCGCCGATGACGCCGCCGATGACGCCGCCGACGACGACGCCGACGACGACGCCGGTGACGACGTCGCCGGTGACGACGCCACCGGTGACGACGCCGGTGACGACGATGGAGCCGCCGCCGGCGGGCAACGAGAGCTACGAGGTGCTGATGCAAAAGGCGGAAAAGGCCCTGGTCAGCGATCGCAGCAAGGCCGCCTATGACCTCTTGAAGCGCGCCGTGGCCCTGCGTGGCGACGTCGCCCGCCCATGGCTCAAGCTGGGCTGGGCCTCGGTCGATCTCGGCAAGCACGCCGAAGCGCAGAGGGCCTTTCGCAAAGCGCTCGACATCGACGGCGGCCTGTCTGAGGCCCAGTTCGGCCTGGCCGAGGCCCTGCGCTTCGGCGGCAACAAGCCCGAGGCCGTCGTCGCCTACAAGGCCTACCTGCAGATGGATCCGGCGGGCAAAGACGCCGGCATCGCCAAGAACGCCCTCTCGCAACTGGAGTGACCGCCATGACGAAAACGACGTCGACGACCAAGCCCGCGCCGAAGTGGCGCGGCATCTGGACCGCCCTCGTGACCCCCTTCAACGAAGACGGCACCGTCGACGTCAACGCCCTCGAAGGCCTGGTGACCGATCAGGTCGACGCCGGCCTGCATGGCCTCGTGCCCTGCGGCACCACCGGCGAGACCGCGACCCTCAGCGAAGCCGAGCAAGACCTCGTCATCACGACGACGCTGTCGGTGGTG
>JBKJNL010001030.1:0-3092 GCA_046593615.1 Myxococcota bacterium
CTGATACTTGATCGCTTTCTCGACGATGATTTCGTTGAGCTCGAACGGGAACTCGCGCGCCAAGCAAAACAGCAGGCACGCCTTCACGCCGTATTCGAGGACGGCGACGTCCATGCCGCGCAGGGCGGCGTGGATGATGTGGTCGAGGTCGCGCTCGCCGTTGAGGTTGCGCTTCATCGGGTTGAAGCGCAGCTCGATCTGGTCACAGCGGCTGCTGCGGTATTCCTTTCCAATGATCTCATAGACGGCGCGTTCGACGGCGGCCGGTGATGACTGGATCTTCTCGGTCCACTCGTGCATCACCTTCAAATAATCATCGAGTGATTTGGTGGTGCCGGGGCGGATGGTGACCAGCTCGACGAACTCCCAGTAGGACTTCACGGGCAGCTTGAAGCCCTGCTGTTGGGCGATCGAATAGAGCACGTGGGGTGCTGTGGCCCCGCCGACGTGGATGTGCAGGTCGATCATCGACGCCGGCAGCCGCGGGTCGAGGCCGTCGTTCCTGACGGCAGTAGACGGCGGCAACGACGACGGGGGCGTGCTCGGGGTCGGGGCGTTCATGTCAGGAACCTACTGGCAACGGCGGGGTCGGCAACAGCGCAAGCCCGGTCCACGACGAATTCGCCTGCAATGACGAAGACTTGCAAAGAGCACCGCCGTGCGGAGATCGACTCTGGATCGAGCGCTCGCGCTCGGGTTGGCGTGCGAGCGACCGGCAGACCGAGCCAGGCCGGCCCGCCTCGGGGCGGACCGCGCCAAAGCCGTCGACGTCAGGCTATGAAACGCGTCCCCGTTTGCGGCTTCTTCGAGGCCCGTTTCACCGAGGCACTCCATGTCCGTCGCGCTGCGTTCCCACCAGGACATCGCCAACGCCTTTTTCAAGCTCGGGTTGAAGCCCGAGGTGCTCGAGAGCCGCAAGGATCTCGAAAAGGCGCTCGACGGCGTCAAGAAGAGGGATCCGGCGCTGGTGCGCGCACTGTCCGACGTCGTGCTCGACGGCATGAAGGGCAAGGAGCGCGACCGCCTGCAGGCGTTCATCGGCCAGTCCGCCTCGGAGGGCCAGAAGAGCGGGAACATCCCCCAGGCCGGCGTCTCCGTCGGCGCCTCCGTCGGCGGCGCCGGCGTCATGCGATTCAGTCTCGATGCGCTGCTCGACAAGAAGGGCCGGCTCACCACCAACACCCCCGAGGTCACGGCGCTGCTCGCGCGCCACCAGGTCGACGGCCCCGTCGACCGCCCCTGCGAGCGGGTGCTGATCACGGCCGCGAAGATCGACACGATCCTGCGCAGCGAGACCGACCCCGACAAGCTCGTCGACCTCGTCATGAGCAAAGACCTGCGCCGCCAGGTGTTCCTGCTCGAGGGCGTCTCCAAGATGTACGCCGACATCCACGGCAAGCCCGCCGAGCGCGTCTACGTCAGCGCCAAGAAGCTCGAAGACCAGATCGGCCACTTCTCGATGACCAAGAGCAACGTCGCCAGCGCCGAAAAGGTAAAGGCCGACCCCAAGGTCATCGCGCTGCTCACAACCGTGATGAACGACTCGCGCGCGGCGCTGAAGAAGCTGCTCGTCGAAGAGTGGCAGCCCGACGCCAAAGGCCGCATCGAAGGCATGCGTGACGTCGTCGAAGAGTGGGGCGACAAGAACAACTGGCACAGCACCGAAAAGGACACGGCCAAGGTCAAGGAAGAGCTCTCGCGCCGCCTCGAGAAGCTCGAGAACACGCCCTTCGACATGGACCAGCTCGAGACCGGCATCCACGAGCTGCGCCGCCAGCTGCGCTGGTTCCCGATCTACGCCGAGAGCTTGCAGGGCCTCTTCCAGCTCGACGACACCGTGAACCCCATCAAGGCCTACGAGCCCCTGCTGCAGGCCGACATCGCCACGTCGAAGTACGTGCAGCTGCCCGACAGCAGCCGCGAGGCAGACAGCATCCAGCTGCCCAAGTCGGTCTACTGCGCGCTCATGCAGCTCACCCTCGACCTCGGCGGCCTCAAGGACGCCGGCGAGCCGATCCACTTCATCCGCGAGGCCTACGTCAACGCCGGCGTCAGCAAGGACGCCGCGTCGGCCGAGAAGACCGTGAACGGCTTGTTCGGCGGCGTCGCCGACGAAAAACAGATCCACGCCGACGCCCACAAGCACTACGAGGCGATGAAGCAGAACGGCCTCGTCCGCGAGCTCCGCCACGCCGTCGAGAACGGTTGATGGTCCGCGCTGGCGCCTTCCTCGCCACGTTGCTCGTCGCCGTCACCGTCACCGCGACGGGCTGCTGCCGCAGCGATTGCGAGGGCAACACGGAGTGCAGTCTTTTGCCCTTCACGAGCGCGGTGTGCCCGCCTTCTGATCTGAGTGGTGACGGCGAGGGCGAGGGCGAAGCCGTCGTCGGTGAAGGCGAGGGCGAAGCCGTTGCCGGCGAAGGCGAAGGCGAATCCGTCGGCGAGGGAGAGGGCGAATCCGTCGCCGGTGAAGGCGAAGGCGAAGCGGTCCCCGATCGACCCGTCGGCCAGTGCGGCGTCAACGCCGACTGCGACAGCGGCACCTGCAACCGCGGGCTCCCCGGCGGCAGCTGCTCCTGCGCTTCCGACGGCGACTGCAACGCCAACAGCTCCTGCAGCGACTTCGGCGTGTGCATCGGCGACTGCGCCGCCGACGACGACTGCCCCGCCGGCCTGCGCTGCCTGACCGGCTCGGGGCGCTGCGCGGCAGTCCCCTGCGACGACGACGGCGACTGCGACGCCCGCTTCGTGTGCGACTTCGACTTCGGCACGCCGCAGTGTGCGCGGGCGACGTGCGCGGGGGGCGAGAGCTGCCCGGTCGGCACCGGCTGCGTCGACGGCGTCTGCCTCGAATAGTCACCAGGGCGCGTCGCTGGTGACGCCGGCCTGCTCGTTGATCGGGGGCCTGAAGCCTTCCGATCACGGGGCAAAAAAAAACGGGCCCGGCGCGAGCCGGACCCGTCTCCGAGGGCGCTGCGCCCCGTCTACGTACCTGGCGTACAGATGCCGGCGACGCAGGTCGCGTCGACGCCGCACGCGGTGATGCAGTCGCCGCAGTGGTCGTTGTCGTTGGCGAAGTCGGCGCAGTCGGT
>JBKJNL010000404.1:0-5507 GCA_046593615.1 Myxococcota bacterium
CCCTCGGCCGAGTAGAGCGTGACGTCGTTGAAGCCCAGCGCGCGCACGGCGTTGAGGTCCTGCCGCAGGTGTTCTGGCGACAGGTACACGGGCTCGTCGCCGAGCAGCCCCGTCGACAGCGGGCCCAGGCAGATGGCCGTCGAGCGCTCGCGGTGGCGGGCGGCCCACAAGACGAGGGCCCGGTGCTGGTCGGCGCGATCGACGCCGCGGCGTCGCAACATCGGCGCGTAGCAGAGGGCAGCGGTGTGGCCGAACAGCGCGCCGTCGGCGCCGTCGTCGTCGGGGCAGCCGAGCACGAAGCGCTTGACGGCGTCGGCGCCAAAGGCGTCGAGGGGCAACAGCGGCGGCGGCACAGCGGCGATGACGGGGAACGAGAACGCGGCGAGATCGCGGGCCAGCTCCTGCAGATCGCGCGAGCCCTGGCGGGCGCCCCACCCCGTCGACAGCACGCCGCCGACCAGGCGCGAGAGCGTCTTGGCCTTGGTCCACACCGGCGCGCCGTTGGTCAGCGACCAGGCACCCTCGAGGGTCGACAGGGTCGGCTCCATGTCGAGGAACAGGCCCATGTCGACGTCGCGCACGGCCTTGAGCAACGGCAACAGCCGCAGCGAGTAGCTGCGCGCGGTGGCCGTGTTCAAGAAGCGGTCGGCGCCGGCGAGCTGCGGCCAGAGGTCGAGGGCGATGTCGTGCGCGGCGAGGGCCTTTGCCGTCGAGCGCAGCGCGGTGGCGAGGGCGTCGACGTCGGCTTCGCCGCGCCCGCTGCCCTGGTTCGCGCCCTCCTGGATGAGAGTCGAGATCTCGAGCACAGCCGCCACGCGCAGCTGCTGCCCCGGCCGCTGCAGGTGACCGAGGGCAGCGATGACGTCGTCGCGGCGCAGCTCGTGGAGCGGGTCGGCGCCGCGCGTGCAGCGGGCCGCGACCAGCTCCCAGCACAGGCGCAACGTCGACGACGGCGGCGTTGGCGCTGCCGACCGGTTCGCCTTTTTCGCCGTCGCTGTCGTGGTCGGCGTCGGCGTCGCCCCCGGCGTCGAGGCCGGCGTCGAGGCTGGCGTCGGGGACGGCGACGATGTGGTTGTTGCTCCCACCGGTCGCTTGACGGACGCGGCAGCGCCGCGCACGGCGCTGGAACGAGGGAGGGGGGTCGGAGATGTAGGCAACTCTCGCACGTGGCGAGCGATACTGGACACGAGCTGCTTTGAGGAGGCCGGAATGACCTTGCCCACGACGTCAAAGACTGCGCGCCGCGTCATGAACGCATCGTTCTGTTTTTCGGCGCTCTGCGTCATCCCGGCCCTCGCCAGCGCCTGCCAGCTCGAGCGGCTGTTCCCCGAGGACGTCGGCGGCGGCGCCGCCCGGCTGACGGTGCGCAACGCCGCCATCCTCACCAAGCTCATCGACGACGACGTCGGCTGCGGCTTCGACGCGCCGCTCATCAAGAACAACCCGACCATCGTCGGCGAGGTCGGCCAGGTCGGCGTCGTCACCTGGAGCATCGAGGGCTGCGTCATCGACTTCGGTCCGCTGTCGTCCGAAGAAAGCCCGGCCGACGGCCACGACGTCGGCGACGACTGCAACGGCACCAGGCGCCGCGCGTTCGGCAAGGTCACGGTCAGCGGCAAAAAAATCGTCGAGGGCGTGCTCACCGGCGACGCCGACAAGCCGGTCATCCCGCTGCGCAACGACGCCGCCGTCATCGGATACCAGGCCGACGTCGAGGATTTCCAGATCACGCTGTCGACGGCCAACAACAGCGTCGTCATGCAGAGCGGCCGGCTGTCGCTCGTTTCTGAGATCCATCTGGCGCAGTCGGCGTCGCTCGGCGTGTGCGCCATCAACACCTCCGAGGTGACGATGACGTCGCTGACCGTGCGCGACGCCGTCTACACGCTCGACACGGGCGACCGCATCTTTGACGTCGAGGTCCCCGTGCTCGACGCCACCGCCCAGCTCGGCCAGTGGCAAGACACCGAAAACGAGATCGCCGGCAGCATCACCGTCTGGGACGTCGTCGTCGACCTCAACACCGACCACGTGCTCGACCCCGGATACGACCGCGCCGAGTTCCAGTCGGCGTACACGTGCGCGGCCGACATGCTCCTGCCGCAGAGCTACGAGTGCCAGGACATCAGCGAGACCGTCGCCGACGGCGCCGCGCGCCTCTTGTTGAACGACGTCGGCAACCTGGTGCAGGCCGCGGTCAAAGACGGCCGCTGCGGCTTCGCGTCACCGGGCGTGACCGACAACGTGCGCTTCACCGGCGAGGTCGGCTACGACGGCGGCGAAGCCGTCTACACGATCGAGTCGCCCTGCCAGATCGACCTCGCTGACGACACCTTCTTGTCGCGCAACTGCCTCGGCGCCCAGACCACGGCGTCGGGCAAGGCCACCATCCGCGGCACCATGATCCAGCGCGGCCGCCTCACCGGCGACCCGAGCCAGCCCATCATCCCGACCTCGCGTGACGCCGTCGAAATCACCTTTGACGTCGAGTTCAACGGCTGGAGCGTCAAGTCGATCCCGGCTTCGGGTGAAGCAGACGGCAAGACCTTCATCGCGCAAACGGGCGGCGTTACCGGTCGCATGCGCCCCCGCCTCGCCAAGGATTCGGCCAGCGGCGCCTGCTCCATCGCCACTCCCGTGGTCACCTTTGACAACGTCTCGATCAAGCCCGGCACCCGCGGCAACGTCGTCAAAGACGGCCTGCAGATGGGTGTCACCTTCCAGCAGGGCGAATTCACCGCCCAGGTCGGCGACAAAGACGGCGTCGAAAACCGCATGAACGGCGGCATCGTCGTCGACCTCCTCGGGCAAGAAGGCCTCGCCGTCGACGTCTCCGGTGACCTCGACCCCGCCTACGACCACGACGCCGGCCTCGCCGCCTATGCCTGCCTGCCGAACCTCGTCATCCCCGCCGCCGACGCCGACTGCAGCTTCGACAGCGTCATCGCCGAGAACGCCGCGCGGCTCACCATCCAGAGCACCGGCACGCTGGCCTCGATGATCAACGGCAACGACGACTGCGGCTTCGAAGACACCTTTGGCGTGCTGCTGTTTCCCACCGAGGTCATCGGCGACAACGGCGAAGACGGCTCGATGAGCTGGGACGTCCAGTCCTGCGTCGTCGACCACGACCAGCTCGCGACCTTCAGCGAAGACTGCAACGGCGGCGTCACCTACGTCGAAGGCGGCGCCGAATTCGTCGACGTCGGCCGCACCGTCCGCGGCGAACGCGACAAGAAAATCCTCGACATCGTCATCGACACCATCGTTCCCCGCGAGCGCAACGCCGTCGACATCAACCTGCGCACCGTGCGCCTCACCGAATTCGCCAGCTACGCCATCGCCGCCGGCAACGACGCCCCCGCCGGCATCCTCGTCATCCACGACGGCATCCTCTCGGGCACCGTGCAGCCCGCCCTCGGCAACCGCGCCGGCGACACCGCGACCTACGACGTGCCCACGCCGGTGGCGCGCCTCTCGTCGGTGCGCCTGTCGGGCACGGCCTCGCTCTATGCCCAGGGCAAGACCTTTCACTTCACCATCGACGACGCCGAGCTGTTGGCCACCAACGGCAGCTTCCTCGGCGCCGAGAACGCGCTGTCGGGCACCATCTCGGTCAACGGCAAGCCGCGCACCCTCGGCAACCTGGCCCTCAACCCGACGTATTCGCCGTCGACGTTCGACGCCTCCTACGCCTGCACCGAGAACCTGGCCGGCCCGGTCCGCTGAGTCGCCCTACCTGGCGACGGCCGAGATGTGGCCGGTCTCTTCGAGGATGGCGAGGTGCACGGCGGCCGGGTTTTCGTGGCCGAGCTTGCGCAGGCCCGCCAGCAGATCGTCGTAGGTGAGGCCTTCGCTCTCGAGGGCATCGAACATGACGCGGCCATCTTCGACGAGCGGCCGCGGACGTCCGCGCACCAGGCGTCGAAACGCTTTGGAGCGCAGGCAGGCCGCGCCGGTGAGGCGGTGGGCGGAAAAGACCACGACGACGAACACGACGGCGTTCAGGGGGCCTTCGCGCAAGAGCGAGGTCTGCAAGACGACGCCGATGGTGATGAGCACGACGAGGTCGTAGGCCGTCACCGGGCCCGCGAAGCGTTTGCCGGCGATGCGCAGGATGACGATGATGGCGACGTACCAGCCGAGGGCCAGGCCCCCCTGCAAGGCGATGTCAGAAAATCGTTCGAGCATGTGCCCGACCTAACGTCCCCGCGACCGGCGCCAAGACCGGCGCCCTAGAAGCCCGACCCAGAAGACCGACGCCCCTCAAGATCGACGCACCACGTCGACGATCAGCCACAGCGCGCTGAGGATCAGCAGGCCGTCGACCACCAGCTTGAAGGAGCGCTCGGGCACGCGGCGCAACAGCCGCGGTCCGATGGCGACGGCGACGACGGCGACGGCGCCGAGCAGGGCACACAGCGGCAGCAGGCGCAGCGGCAAGAGATCGGTGACGACATAGGCCGGCACCTTGGCCACCTGCAGCAACACGGCAAAGACGGCGACGGTGGCGACGAAGCCTTCGCGCGTGAGCCCGTAGCCGCGCAGCCCGATGGCGGTCGGCGGGCCCGCAGCACCGCACAGACCCGAGACGACGCCGGTGACGAGGCCCCAGAACAACAGCGCGCGGTCGCTGAGGCGCACCGGGCGTCCGGCGTGCTCGACGATGACGCTCAACAGGATCAACGTCGCCACCGCCAGCAGGATCACGCGGTCGTCGATGGTCGCCGTCATCAGCGCCGCGCAGAACGCCGTCGGCACCGCCAGCGCCGACACGAGCCACAGCGCCCGCCGATCGAGGTGGCGCCGGTACACCCAGGTCTTGCCGAGGTTGTTGACGAGCATCACCGGCGCGCTGACCGCCACCGCCTGCGCCGGCGGCAACACCATCGACAACAGCGGAATCAACAACACGACGCCGCCGATGCCGAACGTCGCCGAGATGACGAAGCCGCAGAAACCGACGACAACGACGACGGCCAGGAAGCCGGGGCCGACCCCGAACCATTCGAAGATCAAGGCCGATGTCACGTCAGGCAGGTGGCGCTCCACGGTCGGTCGAGGCGGCCGCGCCTCGTCACGAGCACGACACGTGTCGTTGCACGCGATGACCGGCCTGTCATGGTCGTGGCATGCGCAGCTCTTCGTTTGCTTCCCTCGCGTTGTTCGCTTCTGTCGTCGTCACGCTCGCCCTGCCGGCGCGCGCCCAGGACCCGTGCACCGACGGCGATCCCGAGACCTGCGACGTCGACGGCAACGTCGTCTTCTGCAACGCCGGCACGACCCAGGATTTCGACTGCGGCACCCTGGCCACCGGCGCCTCCTGCGCGCCCGTCGACTGCGTGGGCGTCGGCTGCCCCACCGACGTCGTCCTCTGCGAGAACGTCCGCGGGGGCGCGTGCCTCGGCATCGCGACCCTCTTCGACGGCGACGACGCCAACGACCCGCGTACCCTGCTCGCCTCGGTGTGCGCCTCGGGCTCGGTCTGCCTGGCCAGCGCCGACGCC
>JBKJNL010000425.1:0-3413 GCA_046593615.1 Myxococcota bacterium
GGCCGCGCCTGGGATCACCCTCGTCACCCGATCTCTCGAGCGCCCCCAACGCCGCCGCCGCCACCCCCGCCGCACCCCCACCGCCACCGCCGCCGCCTCCGCCGGCGCGCCCGCACCGACCGCAACCCGCGCTGCAGCGCCCTGCTTCGCATGGGGCGTTGTTGCCGGTTCGTGCAGCCCTGCCCCAGGGCCGGCGTGATCGCGCACCACCGGATCGCGGCGTTGCGCGGCAGCAGTCCCGCAGGTGGGGTGGCATCGGCCTTGAATCACGGCGGCAGGCTGCCGCCCTCGCCATGGGAAATGATCTTTATGAAGCTCACCTTCAAGAACCTGCGTGCTCTCGCCAAGGAGTCATTCAGCTCCTGGAACGATGATTATGCACCCAGCATGGGTGCCGCTCTGGCCTACTACACGATGTTCTCGATCGCGCCCTTGCTGGTGATCGTCATCGCGGTCGCCGGCCTGGTGTTTGGCGCCGAGGCGGTGCAGGGCCAGATCGTCGGCCAGCTCGGATCGCTCATCGGCCACGAAGGCGCCGTCGCCATCGAAGGCCTGATCAAGAGCGCCAACGAGCCTGCCAAAGGGCTCATCGCCACCGTGGTCGGCGTGCTGCTGCTCGTCGTCGGCGCCACCACCGTGTTCGCCGAGCTGCAGAGCGCCCTCGACCGCATCTGGCGGACACCGGCGCCCGAAAAGAAGGGCAACGCCATCGTGCGGCTGCTGCGCACCCGCCTGCTGTCGTTCGGCATGATCCTCGGCCTCGGCTTCCTCTCGCTCGTGTCGCTGGTGATGGGCACCGCGCTGGCTGCTTTCGGAACCTGGTTCGGTGGCATGTTCAAGGGTTGGGAAACCCTGCTGCAAATCGTCAACATCGTAATTTCTTTTGTCTTTACGACTGGCCTGTTTGGCATGATCTACAAACTGATGCCCCGGGCCAGGATCGCCTGGCGCGACGTCTGGGTCGGGGCCATCGTGACGTCGGTGCTCTTCGTGATCGGCAAGCTGCTGATCGGCCTCTACCTGGGCAAGAGCAGCGTCACCTCGGGCTTCGGCGCCGCCGGCTCGCTCGTCGTGCTGCTGCTGTGGGTCTACTACTCGTCGCAGATCTTCTTGCTCGGCGCCGAGTTCACCTGGGCCTTTGCCCGGCTGCACGGCTCGATGGTCGGCAAGCCGATCCCGCCCCGCGTCGGCGAGGTGCCGACCAAGACCGAGACCGAGGCCGTGCTCGAGGGCGCCACGCCGCCCGCCGATCCGAAGCAGCCGGCGACGAACCCGACGCCGACGGAGCCCGAGCTGCAGCCCGGGCGCAACGCCGGGGGCCACGGCGTGCTCCTGCCCGTGCACCGCACCAGCTGGCGCTGATCAGGGACAGATCCCGGTGACGACGAGGTCGTCGATGGGTTGCGGGCCGGGGTCGCTCGCCAGGTCCGCGAAATTCTGCACCGCGAGCTGCAAGAAGACCGCGGAGGCGTCGCTGAAGTCGGCCTGGGTGGGAAGCACCAGCTGCTCGCGGACGAGCGTCGTGGTGCCTGCGTGCTCGACGAGCCAGCGCACCGGGGTGCTGCCAGCGACGTCGAGGCCGATCTCGAGGATGAGCTGCAGCGGGCGGTTGCTCTCGTCGGGTGGCAGCTCGAGCACGGTCTGATCGGAGTGGCCCACACCCTCGATGCGGGCCGCCAACCGCCTCTCGGCGAACACCATCATCAGCACCGTGCCGGTCGGCGTGGAGACGTAGATGAACGTCTGCTGGCCGCTCAGCAGCGGCAGCCTGGACGCCGCCATGGCCAGCGTGAACGGCCGCGTCGGGTGGAGATTGATGAAGCCGTACGCCCCGCCGCCGGCCGCCGGCAGATCCGCGAGGCCCTCGCCGTCGACGACGGCAAAGGTGACGTTGGCGTCGCCGCTGAACGAGAGACGGGAGTCGATGTCGGCGTCGTCGAACCGCTCGGCGAGCACCGGGCAGAGCAGGGGCGGTTCGCCTTCGCCCTCGCCCTCGCCCTCGCCCTCGCCCTCGCCTGCGGGCTCGCCCTCGCCTGCGGGCTCGCCCTCGCCTTCGCCTTCGCCCTCGCCCTCGGGCTCGCCCTCGCCCTCGCCCTCGCCCTCGCCGACGGGCTCGCCCTCGCCCTCGCCCTCGTCAGGGCCGACGTCATCGTCGGCGGTGGTGCGGCAGACGAAGTCGACGCAGAAGGGCGCCGTGCCCGGGCAGGCGCTGTCATCGGTGCACCTCAGGTCACCGCCAAACAGCGATGCGACGGAGCAGCCAACGGCGCCGGCAGAGATGCTGGCAAAGATGACGACGACAGCGAGGGGCGCGCGGGTGCGGAGGGCGGCGTGGGGCATCAGGATCCGAAGCGCTGCACGATTGCCGTGGCGCGCTCGACAAAGGCGGGCTTGTGGTGGCGTTCCCAGTTCTTCCACGTGGAGAACGTCGTCGGATCGGCGCGGTCGACGAAGACCTTGCCGTCGAGGTGGTCGACCTCGTGCTGGTAGGTGCCGGCCGTGAGGCCGCGGGCTTCGAAGTCGAGGGCGGCGCCGTGGCGATCGAGGCCCTGCACGCGGATGTGCACGAAGCGCGTGACCTCGCCGCGCAGGTCGAGCACCGACAGGCAGCCCTCGTTGTTGACGAAGGTCTCCGTCGACAACGGCGTCAGCACCGGGTTCACCAGGATGGTGAGGGGAATGGCCGGCTTGTAGGGGTAGCGCGGGTTGTTGCCGCGCACCTCGATGGCGCAGATGCGCACCGGGTGCATGACCTGCGGCGCCGCGAGGCCCGCGCCGTCGGCGTCACGCATGGTCGCGACCAGGTCGTCGATGAAGCCCTGGGTCGCGGGTGACAAGAGCTCGTCGCGCGTGACCTCGCGCGAACGTTGCCGCAGCACGGGCTCGCCGAGCACGGCGATCTTCAAGATGTTGGTCATCGAATGCTCCGGCCGGGTGCGGCGCTCAGGGTCACGTGCAGGGTTTCAAAAAAAGCTGCGGAAGAACGCGGCGGCGACCTGTGGCCCTTCCGGCTTCCAGATGTCGTGCTGATCGGACGCCAACGGGTCGACGGCGAAGGGCGGCGTGCAAAAGACGACGTCGCCGCCGCAGCCGTCGAACGCGTCGCAGTCGCCACCGCTGTCGAGCAGCGACGGGGTCGTCGTCGCCGCGCAACCGTTGCGCTGACGCCAGACCTCGGCGGACACCGTTCCGTACCGCAAGGGCACCGTGGTGTCGGGCTCGACGTGCACGACGAGGGCGGCGGGGGCGTCGGCGACGCAGGCGGTGGTGTCGACGACGTTGGCGGCGTCGCGCGAGACCGCGGGGTCGCCGTCTTCGAAGCCGCCTTCAAAGGTGGCGATGGCCGTCAAGCCGCCGCGCAAGCAGGCCAACGAGTCGACAAAGAAGCCGCCGCCCGAGAAGCCGACGGCAAA
>JBKJNL010000446.1:0-2981 GCA_046593615.1 Myxococcota bacterium
CACACGCCGGTGAGGAAGTGGCCAGCGGCGTCCTGGCCCTCGATGGAGCGCGCGTCGTTGACGCCGAACGAGGCGCACACCTCGACGATGGCGGCTTCGAGGGCGCGTACGTAGCCGACGACGTCGTCGAGGTCTGCGCCTCGTTCGGTGTCAACGACGCGCGCTCCATCGCCGGCCAGGACGCGGCCGGTCACTCCCTCACCGGCGTGTGGGCCGACGCCACGAGCTGGCAGAGGGGCGTCGAAGAAGAGACCCTCGGGTGCAACTTCGTCGTGGTTGACAGGGCGCCGGCCAAGGTCTGCGCCATCGGCGTCGGCCTCGGCGGCGGCGTCACCCGCCACGGCTTCGCCTTGAACGTCACGACCCATCTCGAGCGGTACACAAAGCACATCGTGCCCTGTGGGCTGGGCGCGCACGGGGTGACGAGCCTCGACCGCCTGCTGCCGCGCGGCCCGACGATGGCCGACGTCAAAGGCCGCGTCGTCGACGTCGTCGGCCGGCGGCTGGCTGCCTTGGGCCGCGCAGCCGGGCCGCGAGCCCGGCCCTGAACAGCGCCAGCAGGGCAAAGACGCCGACATCGGAGGCGGCCGACGGGGCCGGGCCCGTCCAGCCCGGTGAAAAAGACAGGCCGGGCAGGAACAGGAAGCCGCGACCGCAGCCGCCTATCTTGTCCCCATGACCCAGATCCGCCTCGGCGACCTGTTGATCAAAGCCGGCGTCGCCAACGACGCCCAGATCAACGCCGCGCTCGCCGAGCAGCGGCAGTGGGGCGGCCGGCTCGGCGCCATCCTGGTGCGGATGGGAACCCTCTCCGAAGACCTGCTCGTCAAGGCGCTCTCGCGCCAGCTCAACATTCCGCGGGCCCAGATCGGGCCCACCGACACCATCCAGGTGCCCGCTCAGATCCTCGAGCGCGTCGATCGGGCGACCTGCGAAAGAGGCCTGTTCCTGCCGGTGCAGTACATCCAGGAGCGCCGGGCCCTGCAGGTTGCCGTCGCCGACCCCTTCAACGTCGTCGCCCTCGACGACCTGTCGCGCCGCGTGGGCCTGCGGATCGAGACCCTGATCGCCGGCGAGACCCAGCTCTTGCAGGCCATCGGCCGCGTCTACGGCGGCGGCGGCGGCGTCGACGCCTCGATCCAGGGCGCCGACAGCGGGCTCGCGTTCGTCGACAACTCCGGCAACAGCATGGGCCGCGCGAGCACGCAGCCGATGCCGGCGGCCGCCCCCACGACCAAACCGCCGGTGATGCCGCAGATTCCGACGATGACGACGTCGATGCCGCCGCAGTTTGCGCCGCCGCAGCTGGCGCCGCCGCAGTTTGCGCCGCCTCGGGTGGCGCCGCCGCCAGACGAGTTGCGCGCGCTCGCCGAGCAGCAGCTGCGCGCGGTGCGGGCCGTGGTCGAGTTGCTCGTCGAGCGCGGCGTCATCAGCCGCGCCGAACTGCAGGCCTGGATGGCCCGCTAGCATCGGCGCAAGCGTCAGTGTCGTCGTCGTCGGCGTGCAACAGCCCGCGACCGCCGCGCTCGCGGTGGGCCCCGCGGCCAATTCGACGGCGGACAGGCACGGCATTCCCCCGACTGGCGTCGAGTGGATCGCTGGACCTCCGCTGTGGCAGGGTTCCCCGCGTGAACTTCGACCGCGACGGCGGCCAGACACGACGACGACAGCGGTCACCTGAAGGCTGGAGCAGCATGAGTCGCAAGCGCCTGGGAGAGCTGCTGATCGAGGGCGGCCTCATTGACGAGCACCAGCTGCAGAGCGCCCTCGGCCACCAGCGGCAGTGGGGCGGTCGGCTCGGCGCGGCGCTCGTGCAGTTGCGCTTCGTCAGCGAAGAAAAGGTCGTGCGCGTGCTCTCGCGCCAGCTGGGCGTGGCCATCGCCGACGCCCCCTCAGACGACCTGCACCCCCGCGTCATCGCCGAGGTGACGCTCGAGATGGCGACGAAGCACCACGTGTTCCCGCTCGGCCTGAAGAAAGAATCCAAGGGCGAGGTCATCGTCATCGCCATGAGCGATCCGACCAACATCGCCGCCGTCGACGAAATCCAGTTCAAGACCAGCAAGCGCGTCGAGGCCATGCTCGCGAGCGACACGCAGATCGAGACCTGGATCCGCCGCCACTACCACGGCGAAAAAGCGCGCCCGCAGATGTCGGGCATGGCGGCATCGACGCAGCAGTCGGCGGCCACCCTGGGCGTGCAGTTCGGTGGCACCGACCTCGATCTCGGCGCCGCCGAAGAGGACATCCCCGTGATCCAGGGCTCGTTCGTTCCCGCGGCTTCGTCGCCTGCGGCGTTCACGCCGTCGTTCGGCCCCGCGCCGTTCGCCGGCGCGCCCCCTGGCAACCCGGCTGCCGGGACACCCGCGCCGGTCGGGTCCGTGCCACCGCCGGCGTCGGCGTCCTCGCTGGGCTTCGGACCAGGGCCGACGTCGTCGCCGTTCGGCGATCCGGCGATGCCCCCGCCGATCTCGCAGCCGATCTCGCAGCCGATCTCGCAGCCGCTGACGCCGCTGGCGACGCTCCACCCCGAGCCCACCCCGACAACGGACGCCGACGCCTGGGCCCTCCACGTCGAGCCGGCTCTGGCCGTTGCCGCGCGCCCGGTGACGCCACCGCAGTTCGGCCCGGCCGACGGTTTCCTCGGCGGCGACGACGACGACGGCCTCGCTGCGCCGCCGGTCTCGTTCGCGCCTCCCGTCCCGCCGCACGCGCCGGCAACGCCGGCGAGCCCGGCGACGTACGCGCCGTCGTCGGTGCCGGCGTCGGGCTTTGTCATCGGGCCGCCGTTGGCATCGTTCGCACCCGCCGCTGCGTCGGCGGCGTTCGCGCCAGCGGTGGCGCCAGCGGTGGCGCCGTCGATCACGCCGTCGATCACGCCGTCGATCACGCCGCCGGCCGTGGTCGACGGCGTGATCGACGGCGTGATCGACGGCGCCACCGCTGGCGCCACCGCTGGCGCGAACGGCGCCGACGCAGCG
>JBKJNL010000451.1:0-3145 GCA_046593615.1 Myxococcota bacterium
CGCGCGGGAATTCGACCTCGAAGCGCTTGCGGAATTTCGGCGTGAAGCACCAGTCGGCGTCGCCCCAGAAGAGGGCGACGGGCTTGTTCTTCAGCAATCCAAGGTTATTCTCAATGCGAGCCAATTCATCATACGACGGATGCGTCGGCTTCAGCGGAATGTCTTCGACGAAGCGCAGCGTGGCGATGCGATCGTGCCAGTTGCCGTAGGGCGCGAGCAGGCCGGCTTTGACGACGGGGGTCATGCGCTCGTGTTTCTCGACGCCGCGGTAGATGGCGGCGCCGGCGAAGCCGTTCAGGCCCCGGACCGCCACGGCCCCGAACAGGGGAATGCGGCACGAGCGAATCGAAGGAGGAATATCCTGGGACAGGAAAGCCGCGGTGTTCATCCACACAATGGAGTCGATCTTTTCGGGCATGCGCCCGGCGACGCCGGCGGCGATGCAGCCGCCCCAGTCGTGGCCGATGACCGAGAAGCGTTGCAAGCCAAGGGCGGCGATGACGGCGCAGACGCGGTCGACGTGGCCCTGCAACAAGAAGCGCGGCATCTGCGGGCGATCCGAGAGACCCATGCCGACGTGGTCGACGACGACGCAGCGGTAGCGGTCGCGCAGCGCGAGGACGAGGTTGCGCCAGTAGAAGCTCCAGCTGGGGTTGCCGTGGTGGAACACCAGCACCGGCGCGTCGCGCGGCCCCTCGTCGATGAAATGCATGAACGCCGTCGTGGCTGCACCGTTGACGGCCCCTTCGACGGGCCCTTCGCCGGTCAGCAGCGGCACCTCGAGAAAATGCGAGCGAAACGGGTACTCCGCCGCCCACGACGACGACGATGGCGTCACCACGGTCTTTGGTCCAAGCGGGCGCTGGGCCGGGGGCGCGTCGAGGATGCTCACGGTCTTGCTCGCGGTCGGGGTGGTCACCAGGTCACATCCATCATCGAGACGTTGAGGCCAGAGCCGATGCCCATCAAAGCCAGGCGATGCCCGCGCTTGACGACGACGTTGTCGACGGCGAGGGCCAGGGCCATCGGCACCGCGGCGGGGCCGGTGTTGCCGAGCTCGGGGTAGGTCAAAAACGCTTTGTCGACGGGCAGGTCGAGCTTCTTGAAGAGCGTGGCCAGGTGGGTCGCGCCCACCTGGTGGCAGAGAAACTGGTCGATGTTCGTCAGCGATGACGACGTCCAACCGAACTTCTGCTGGGCCGCGGCCCAGGTGCGCGCCGCGAGCTCGACGCCGTTCTTCAGCAGCACGGTGGCGTCGGTCTTCATCCAATCGGCGGTGCCGAGGCAGACCCGGCTCGAGCCCGGATCGGCCCGGGTGACGATGTCGTTGACGCGGTGGCCGCTGCTGGCCGGGCTGGCGATCGACTCGTGCACCAGCACCATGGCGACCGCGGCCGAGCCGAGCGTCAACGTCGGCAGCGCCTCTTTGTAGTCCTGCATCGTCGACGTCGGCTGCGCCAGGCGCTCGATGGTGGCCCGCACGACGTGTCGCGAGGACTCGGCGGCGCAGACCACGGCGACGTCGATCTCGCGCAGCTCGATCTGCCGGGCGGCGAGCTCGATGCCGGTCATGAAGCCGAGGCAGGCGTTGCCGACGTCAAAGGTCTGGCATTCGCTGGGGAATTCCAGGGCGCCCGACACGAGCGCGGCCACGCTGGGCTCGACGTAGTCCTTGCAGACCGACGTCGACACGCACAGGCCGACCCGCGACTTGAGCTCTGGACGACCCGCCAGCGCCCGCCGAACGACGTCGGCGGCGAGGACGTCGATGGTGGCGCCGTCGTCCCAGAAGCGACGGGCTTTGACGCCGACGAGCATCTCGATGGTGCCCTGGGGCACGCCGAGGCGGGCGTACGTTCCGGCGAGCTCGGCCTCGATCGACGTCGACGTCACCCGGTGCGGGGGCAGCGCGCTGGCGAGGGCTTCGATGACAACGGAACGAAAGGCCACGCGCTTCCATCGCGTCCCGCGACGGCGTCGTCAAAGGGTCGTGAAACGGACGTGAAAGGTCGTCAAGCGGTCCTGAAACGGTCGTCGCCAGCCAACCGTTGTTCTGCTACGCGCAGGCCGTGCTTTTGGCCATCGACGTCGGCAACACCAATACGGTCCTCGGGCTCTACGAGGGCAACACCCTCGTCCATCACTTCCGCATCGCCACCAACCGCAGCGCGACCGCTGACGAGATGAGCGAGCTCATGCTCTCGCTCGTCGAGCGCAAGAAGATCGACCCCCACAAGATCACCGGCACCATCGTCGCCAGCGTGGTGCCGCAGCTCAACCGGATTGTCGTCGAGGCCAGCACCAAGAGCTTCGGCCACAACGTCGGCGCAGACGGCGTGATCGGGGCTCCCATCGTCGTCGGACCCGGCGTCAAGACCGGCATGCCCATCCTCATCGACAACCCCCTTGAGGTCGGCGCCGATCGCATCGTCAACGCCGTCGCCGGCTGGGCCCGCCACAAGCAAGCCCTCGTCATCGTCGACTTCGGCACCGGCACCACCTTCGACGCGGTCGACGACAAGGGCCAATACCTCGGGGGCGCCATCGCCCCAGGCATCGACATCTCGATGGACGCGCTGTTTTCCCGTGCTGCCAAGCTCCCGCGCGTCGAGCTCAAGAAACCGCCCAACGTCATCGGCAAGAACACCATCCACGCCCTGCAATCCGGGCTCCTCTTCGGCTACGCCGGCCTCGTCGACGAGATCGTCTCGCGCATGAAGCAGGAGCTCGCTCTTCCCACCAAGGTCATCGCCACCGGTGGCCTCGCCTTTTTATTCGAAGGCGTCTCGCGCACCCTCGAGGTCGTCGACGAGTTCCTCACTCTCGACGGGCTGCGCATCCTCCACGGCATGAATGCCGCCCCTCAAAAACGCCCATCCGATAAGGGCCCAGTGAACCATGACTGAAAAGAACGACTCCCCCGCCAACGACGCGCAGGCCATCAACAACAGCGAAGCCGCCGATGACGTCGACAATCCCGACAGCCCCGAGTCCCCTGAGCAGGGCGACGAAGGCAGCGACGGCGACGACAACTCCGACGACAACTCCGACGACAACTCCAAAGGCGGCGCCTCCGAAGGCCCCCGCGTCGTTGACGAGAGCGCCTGGGCCGAAGGCGGCGACGACGACGATGACGACGACGTGC
>JBKJNL010000457.1:0-14926 GCA_046593615.1 Myxococcota bacterium
GGTTGCAGAGCTTCTCGCGGCGGTCGGCGGGGATGTCGATGCGGGTGGTGGTCATGGGGTCCTCCAGGGCTGTGTCAGCGGGGCTAACGTAGAGACTGGATGCCCGGGGACCCACAAGGTCGCAGCCCATTCTTTCGGCGGTCAGCCGGGCGCCGGATCAAACGTCGCGCGCTCGATCGCCCAGGCGCATCGACGAGCGGCGCAGGCTCAGCTCGTCGAGCTTGCCGATGGCCTCGCCGGGACGGGCGACCACCAGCACCTGCGCCGGCAGGGCCACGCCCGATCGGAACAACGCCCGTGAGCCGAGCACCGCGCCGGCGCCGATGGCCCCCGAGAGCACCGGCCGACCGCTGTCCTGGCCGTCGACGACGACGTTTTGGCCGGGGCCGTCGGCAAAGAACGCGACGCTGGTGGTGAGAAAGATGTCGCGCCCAAAGATGGCGTCTTGCATGTCGAGGTTCGACAGCGTCGAGCCCGGCATGGCGACCACGCGCCGCAGGTGGGTGTCGACGAGGGTGCGGCAGCGATCACCGATCACCGAGCCGTGCACCACGGTGTGGTCAGCGATGACGACGTCGGCGCCGACGACGCTGTCGACAACGCTGGCGTGGGCTTCGACGACGGTGCGGGCGCCGAGCACGCTGTTGTCCACCCAGGCCGTCGGGTGCACCTGCGGCCGATCCCGGCCGAACAGACGCGCCCCGTGACGACGTTGATCGGCGCCCTGCCCACGCGCGCGCAGGCCCGTGCGGAGTGCCGCCAGCGACAGCTCGAGCACGTGCAACCAATGGCGCGGACGCCCGAGCAGGCGCTCGACGTCGGCCATCAGCAGCTGGTGGGGCGGCGGGCCGTGGGGTTTGACGTCGACGGCGACGACGTCGGCTTCGTCACCGACGCAGCAGAACTCGCCGACCATCGACGACGACGCCGGTTGTCCGGCGAGCGCACCGGCCCACAGCGCAACGCGCAGGTCGCCGACCCCGGGGCCGACGTTGGCGTCAGTGACGTCGTCGAATCCGGCGAGGCGGGTGCTGCACCGCCACAGCGCGGTGTCACGCCTGACGGTGGCCTGCACGATGGACCCACCGGCCAGACCGGCGCCACCGACGCCGCCGGAGCTGCGCTCGACCAGGGCCCGCAGGGCGGCGGCGTTGAAGACGACGTCGGCGGCCACGAGCGCTGCGGTTCCCGCCGGCAGGGGGGCGTCTTCGTCGACGTCGGCGAGCTCGAAGCCGGCGGCGCGGGCCTCGTCGCGCTGCATCTGGGCCAGCGGCGGCCCGCCGAACAGCAGCGCGCGGGCGTCGTCGTTGAACGGAAAGATCACGGGCGGAGGGGTGCGCAGGCGCGCGAGCAATCGAGCCACGGAGCGACACTAACCAGCTGCAGCGCCCCCTTGTCCCCGCGTGTCGCCCTGTGAGCCCCGTCGCTCGGCAGCGGCCCCGCCGGAGAGGATGCTGGGCGCATGAGCGACCTCGTCTCCTCGGCTTCCGTCGGCGTCGGCCGCAGCTGCTACCGCCACGCCGACGCCGCCGGCTCACAGACCTGCACGCGCTGCCGCCGTTCGATCTGCGAAGGCTGCGTCTCCGTCGGCGGCGCCTGGGCCGGTGCCGCCGCGGGCTCCGGTGAGATCTGCGTGGGCTGCGCCGCCGCCGGCCGGCGCCGTGGGGCCGCGGTGGTGGTCACGTCCGTCGTCGCCGCCGCGGTCGTCGTCATCGCCGCCATCGCCTTTGTGGCCACGCGGCCGGCGGCCATCGAATACGGCGAGCACCGCTTCGAGATCGAGCGCCTCGCGGCCCGCGTCGAGAACACGGCGTGCGACGGGAAATCGACCCTCGAGCTCGCCGACCTGCTCAACAAGGAGCGCGACTTCCCGCGGGTCATCCGCGTCGTCGAGGGCTTCGACGAGAAGTGCCAGCCGGTGCCACGCATGTATTGGGAGAGCTACGGCGCGCGCATCCAGCTGCAAGACTTTGCCGGCGCCACCGCCGACGCCAGCAAGCTCATCGCCGACGACGGCGACGATGGTGATTTCTGGTGGTGGCGCGCAAAGGCCCGCCGCAAGGCGGGGGACTTCGTCGGCGCCGAAGCCGACCTGCGCCGCTCGGCCGAGCTGTCGGGCAAGAGCGCCTACTGGGCCGTCATCGACCTCGCCGACCTGCTCGAAGAGCAGGGCCGGGCCTGCGAAGGCGTGCCGCTGCTCACGCAGGTGGTGCGCAACAACGAGGAAAAAGCGAAAAAGGCCCGCCTCGACGGTCGCATCGCGCGCCTCATCCGCGAGGTCCCCTGCGCCGACGCCAGCGCCGCGCTGCCCCCCGGCGACCAGGAGGTCGCCGCGCTGTGCCAGACGCTGCCGTCGCGCCTGCTCGTCGACGATCAGGGCATCCACAAAGACGTGTCGACGTCGGCCTTTGAGCTCAGCCTGTCGAACACCTGGCAGGCCCGCACCCGCGGCGTCGCCACCGGCAAGCCGCTCTCCTGCCGTGCCGACCTGCGGGAGAACGACATCAGCAACTTCCACGAGCTGAAGGGCAGCGGGATGAAGTCGTGGACCGGGCGCCTCATCTGCGACGGCCTGCCGTCGGTGTCGGCGACGTCGTTGAACATTGGACCACTGCACGCCGAAGAGGCGCTGGCGCTGAAGCTCATCGACGTCGGCGTCCGCCGCTGGTGCCACCCGGGCTGACACCGCGCGCCCCGCTGTCGTCGGGTCAGTGGCCGCTGCTGACCTCGAGGCTCGGCACATGCCCGGCTTCTTCGACGACCACGGCGTCGTCGTGGTTGAAGACGACGTTGAAGATGGGCAGCCCGCCGGCCAGACGCTGCAACGTCGCCATCATCTGCTGCTGCCCGAGGTCGTTGACCTGCACCAGCAGCTCGGCCCCCTGCGCCGGCGTCAGCGAAATCACGTCGGCCTGCTGCATGATGAACTCGACGAGCTCTTTGCGCAGGAACCCCGCCACCTGCGGGTGGTTGACGAACATCTGCTGGCCGCCGGTCGACGGCGACACCAGCGGCAGGCGCGTGAACGAGTGCACGCCGCCTTCGACGACGATGTTGACGACGGCGCTCTCGCGGTGGCCGCCGCCGAGGGCGACGAATTCGGCTTCGACGGCGCCGTTCCAGCGCAGCGTGAAGTAGAGGCGCAAGAAGGTCTCCACCAACATCGCGCGGGTGCCGTAGGTCTGGGCGTTCAACAGCGACAGGCGCACGTGGCCGCAGCCAAGGTGGGCCGGGCTCTGCATCATGATGTCGAGCATCGCCGGCCGCAGCTCTTTGGGCGGGTTGGTCAACAGCTTGCGCCACTGGTGCGTGTGCCAGACGCCGGCGAGGACGCCGTCGAAGCGGCGGTCGGCGCGCAAGGCCTTGACCAGCGCGTTGCCGGCGGTGAGGTCGGTGTGCAGGTAGAAGCGGCCAAAGACGTCGAGGCGACGGCGCAACAGCTTGCCGATCTGCACCTCGCTGAGCTCCTGCCCGGTGACCCGCTCGAGCGCCGCCAGGGCCAACAAGAATTCGCCGGCGTCGCCGCCCGGGGTGCCGACGACGCCGCTGTCGTCGCGGCCGTCGACGCATGACAAGCGGCCGTGCAAAAGCAGCGCGGCGAACTTGACCTGGCGCACGGCAAACGGATCGCCGACGTGCTGCTTGACGTCGTCGACCGACAGGTGGCGCGCGGGCTCTTCGACAAAGGCGGGGATGGCGCGCAGCTCACCCTGGCGTTGGGTGATGCGCACATCGCGGCTGGTGCTGAAGCCCTGGGCCTTCCAGGCGACGACGCCACCCTGCAGGGCCGCGACCATGCGCATGCCCTTGCTCTCGAGCAGCTGCGCGGCCTTTTTCGAGCGCTCGTCGGTGCGGGCGATGAGCACCACGGCTTCGTCGCGGTCGAGGCGGCGGGCCAGCATCTCGATCTCTTCAAACGGCACCCAGTCGGATCCCGGCAGATGGCCGAGGGCGCCGGTCAGCTCCGCGTCGTCTCTGACGTCGACCAGCCGCACGCGCCGGCCCTGGGCAGCGACGAATTCCGGGGTGACGACGGGGGCGCCGGAGGGCTCGCGCACCACCCCCTGCACCCAGTTCACCCGGAACAGCCGCACCGGCGCCGGCAACACGCCGGGCTCGGGGATGAGCGGATCGGGACCGGCGAGGGCGCGTTCGTGCTCGGCGTCTTGGCGGCTCATTCCGGTTCGTCTCCTGAGGTGGTTCGGGCCCGGGCGGCCCTGCAGTGGCCTGCAGTGGGCCCAGGCGGGCCCAGGCGGGCCCAGGCCAGACAGCTGGCGCGCATGCTAACAGGTGGCAACCGGCCCTCGCCGCCCGTCCTGCGCGCCCCTTGGCCGCACCTGCGCCCACCCTGCGGAGCACCCGATGACCACCACTTTCAACAACAACAACAACGTCGGCAGCGGCCGCACCCCCGTGGCCAGCCCCCTCAGCGGCGCGGGCGGCGTGCAGGCCCACGGCCCGGTCGGCGCCAGCCTGAAGCCCCTGGCCGACCTCTTCGACCAGCGTCACGCGCGGTTCCAGAAGCTGGCGCAGGGCAACCCCAAGGTGCAGACCGAATACACGACGAAGCCCATGGAAGAGTCGCAATCCTTTGCAGGGTTGCTGGCGACGTACCCTGGTCTGAAAAAGCTCCTCGAACGCAACAGCCACGCCGTCTTCAACGGACAGCCCGGCGCCGGCAAGCAGCTCGTGCCGGTGGCCTGGGAGGGCTGGGGCCACTCGGTGGTCCCCGACAAAGAGCGCCGCAACGAGGTCGTCTTCGTCGTCGCCAAGACCGGCGACGCCTCGCTCAAGCCCATCGAGATCCCGATGAAAGACGGCAGCGTGCAGAAGCTGCCCCCGGGCTACCAGATCGTCTACGTCGGCCGCGAAGGCGACCACCAGCGCACCTTTGAAAAGGGCGGCGGCTCGCAGTATTTCCAGAGCTTTGATGTGCAGGCCAAGCCCGGTTCACAGGTGCAGATGGCCTACCTGCGCTGGCACCCCGGTCCGCAGGGCGAGATCGACGGCTGGAAGGCCGGCCTGCCCGACTTCGAGCTCGGCGGCGGTGAGCGGGCCTGGCCCCGCGAGCTGACCGGCGCCTACCCCGCCGGCAGAAACGCCGTGCTGCAGGTCAAGTCGGCGCCGTTGTCGTCGGGCGGGACGACGTCGCCGACCCTCATCCGCTGCCCCGACTGAGCGGGCTCCGGATTCATAGACCCTCGTCCATGATCTCCCGCCGCAGCCTCCTCGGTGGCGTGTCCGCGCTGGCCACGACGATGGTCGCTGGACCGGCGCGGGCCATCGGCGCCACCGCCGAGGTCGGCGTCGGCGTCATCCAGCACGGCGGCAATTGGGACCACCGCCCCGAGGCCGTGCGCCGCCTGCTGTGGGAGACCGGCAAGCGCACGAGCATCAACGTCGCCCGCGACCGCACGGTGGTCTCCCTCGACGACGACGCGACCGCGCCCGCGGCCAGCAAGGCCCTGTTCTGGCAGCCGCTGTTGATCCTCGCCGGTGAAGGACCGCTGCCGCCGTTTTCGCCGGCGGCCCGGGCCCGCCTCGAGCGGCACCTGCGCTATGGCGGCCTCCTCGTCGTCGACGCGCCATCGGCCACCGACCCGTTCATCGCCGACGCCCGCCGCGAGCTCGACCTGGTCTTGCCCGGCGTGGCCACCCGACGCCTGCCCAAAGACCACGTCGTCATGAAGAGCTTCTTCTTGTTGCCGCGGGCCGAGGGGCGGCTGCGCGTCGCCGAGCAGCTCGAAGGCAAAGACCTCGGCGATCGCACCGCGGTCATCATCAGCGAGAACGATCTGCTCGGCGCCTACGAGCGCGATCGCTTCGGCACCTGGCGCTTCGAGTGCGAGCCCGACGGCGACGTGCAGCGCGAGCGCGCCTTTCGCCTCGGCGTCAACCTGCTGATGATGGCGACGTGCCTCGACTACAAAGAGGACCAGGTCCACATCCCCTTCATCATGAAAAAGAAGCGGCGCTGATCGCCGTCGTCGTCGACATCAACAACCTCCCAAGTCGAGACAGCGTCACGAGAGTCGGGTTCGAAACCGAATCCGGCGGGCGCGGCAGACCCATCCAGAAGCCATTCTCCTCCCCCTCTCCACAGCGAGTCCGCGAGCGGCCGTGGAGAGGGGGTCGGGGGGGTGAGGTCTCGGCGGGCGCACCATGCGCAACCACCGGGTTGCCCATGCCAGCCGCCGCGGGCGCAATCTTTCTCGCCGTCGAAGTCCCCGAGGATGTTCAGCCCGGGCCGGAGCGGCCCTGGAGCGGGGTACCCGGGTCAGCACGGGTCAGCACGGGTCAGCGACGGGCCCGCCGCTCGACCAGATCGATGACCGCCGCAGCGATGTCGACCTGAAGATCGTCGGCGAGATCGACGACGACCGGCGTGCGGTTGACCTCGAGGACGACGACGCCGCGGGCGGTGCGCTTGAGATCCACCGCCGCCACGTCGACCCCGCAGGCAGCAGCGGCCCGCACCGCCAGCGCCGCGGCTTCGGCGTCGTCGTCGGCCAGCCAGCGGGCCGAGCCATCGACAAAGCCGGGGCGCTCACGCACGTCGACGACGTCGGCGTCGTCTTCGGGGAAGCGCCCGACGCACACGCAGCGGCCGCCGACGACGACGGCCCGCAGGTCGTCACCGCGCAGCCGCTCTTGCACGATCATGGGGCGGCCCCGCGACAGCGGCGTGTCGGTGCGCACCGGCCCGCCGCGGATGGCTTTCACGATCACGTCGCCACGGGCGGAGGCAGCGTCGTCGACGATGCGCGTCTCGGGCAGCGGCAGCCCGGCGCGCTGCAAGGCCCACAGCTGCGCCGGCTTGGCGTCGAAGCGAAACGACGACGTCGGCGACAGCACGGCGATGCCCCGATCTTCGAGCTCCTGCACGACCGACACCGCCAACAGGTGGCGCTCGTGCTGCGCGGTGGTGCGGGCGGCGTGGTCGGTCGACGAGAGCGTCAGGCCATCGGGCGACGTGCGCGCGCCGGCGCCGGGCAACGGACCGACGAGCACAACGTCGACGTCGTCGACCCTCTGGCCGCCGATGACGATGGCCCCCGCGAGAGCGATGTCGATGGGGCCGGCGACAAAGGCCGCGATGTCGACGTCGACGACGACGTGGCCGCGCCGCAGGGCTTCGCTGCGGTAGCGATCGTGCTGGGGCTCGGGACGGGGCGTGCGCCGGGCGAAGATCGCCAGCCGCAGGCTCACCGCGTCTTTGGCTTGGACGGCGACGACGGCGACGACGTAGACGACGACGACGACGACGACGGCGTCGGCGTCTGGCACAGCCGGGCCAGGCGCTTGCCGCTGGCGGCGTCGACACCGACGAGGACGTGGCGGTGCGGGTGGCCGCCAAACGGCCCGTCTTCGATGCGCTCGAGCTCAAGGACGAGCGTGGCGTCGGTGCCGTCGCAGGTGCCCTTGAGCTCGAGGGTGGCGCCTTCGATGGTGATGTGCACCGGGCCAAAGGCCGCGAGCCCGTCGTTGACGATGAAGGGGCCGATGCGGCGCTCGAGGTTTCCGTCGGCGATGCCGCGGCGCATCTCCTGGGCGGCCTCGCGGGCCATGCTGTGGCCGAGCACCTCGGCGCCGGCCTGCACCAGGGCCCCGAGCACACGGCTGCCGGCGTCGTCGCCGGCGACGCCCATCTGATCGGCGACCACCGAGCCCATCGCCGCCGTCGCCGAAGCCGCGAAGCGCTCGAGGTCCACCACGCGCTCGACGCGGGCGACGTCGCGGGCTTCGAGGCCGCGCTGGATCTCGAGGGGTGTCCACAAGGGCGAGTCGCGCAGCAGGAACGCCGCCGCCGCGAGCCCGAGCAGCAGGATGACAAAGATGCGGGACAGCGACTTCATGACGACGACTTCTCGCCGACCGCACCGCCCGCGACAACGCCCCCGACGACAACGCCCACCGGCAAGGCCCGCCACGTCTCCTTGACGTCGTCGGCGGATGCCTGGGCCAGGGCCCGGCGCACGACGTCGGCGCCGAGGGACGAGAGCCAGGCGTCGGCCAGCATCGCGGCCCGGGCCTCGACGATGCCGCAGGCCTTGAGGTGCCGCACCAGCTCGATGTGCCGCCAGCGCCATGGTGCCGAATCGCAGAGCGTGGCTTGCTTGGCTTCGGCTTCGGCGGCGCCGAGCACGTCGGCGTGGTCGACGACGAAATCGACGAACGCCGACCAGGTCGTCATCAGGCGCTGCGGCGGCGGCGCGTCTTTCGGCAGGCCGAAGCGGGCTCGGGCAGCCTCTTGCAGCGCGGTCTCGTCGTCGTCGAGCAGGGCACGAAACAGGGCGTGCTTGTCGGTGAAGCGGCGGTAGAGCGTGCCCTTGCCGACGCCGGCGGCGGCCGCGAGCTCGTCCATGCAGACGCCGTCGAGGCCGCGGGTGCGCAGGAGCTTCTTGGCGGCCTCGAGGATCTTCTTGCGGTTGCGAACCGCGTCCTTGCGCTCGGGCCCGCGGCGCGCAGGGTCGCTGTCGTCGGACACGCCGGTGCCAGGCCCGGCGGGAGCACTCTGAAGGACTGGCAGCGCGCGACCCATACCGTGTCGATCCTCTCGTGCTTGCAGCCGGCTGCACAGGCCGCGGCCGCGGTTGCGCCGTCGCTGACTTTCGCGCCGCCGGTCGGACGCCGCTCACCGCGGGCCCTCCGAAGGGGCGGCGAAGCGAGGCTTGTCAAACGGACCAAGGTCCGTATATCGTCGTCGCCGCAGTCTGCCACGCCATTTCTCGGAAGGATTCCCATGCTGACCCGCCTCGTCCCCCTGGCCTTTGCTTTTTCCCTCGCGCTGCCGGCCGCGGCCCACACCTCCTGGACGCTCGACGAGGGTCACTCGACCATCGGCTTCTCGGTGAAGCACATGATGGTGACCGAGCAGAAGGGCGCCTTTGACAAGTTCACGGGCACCATCGAGCTCGACGAAAAAGACGTGACCAAGTCCAAGGTCAACGTCGAGATCGACGTCGCCAGCATCAACACCAAGAACCTCAAGCGCGACGAGCACCTGCGCAGCCCCGAGTTCTTTGACGCGGCCAAGTTCCCGAAGATCACGTTCACGTCGACGAGCATCAAAAAGGCCGGCAAGGCCTACAAGGTCACCGGCGACCTGACCATGCACGGCGTGACCAAGTCCGTCGTCCTCGACGTCGCGCCGCTCTCCGACGAGTTCAAGGATCCCTGGGGCGGCATGCACCGCGGCACGACCGCCACGACCACCGTGCCCCGCAAAGACTTCGGCCTGAGCTGGAACAAGGTGCTCGAGAAGGGCGGCGTCGTCGTCGGTGAAGACGTCAAGATCGAGCTGAACGTCGAGCTCGTGCCCGCGGCGGCGGCGGCTGCTGCTCCTGCGGCTCCGGCGACGCCCGCGGTTCCGGCGACGCCTGCCAAGAAGTGATCGACTGACCCGCATCGATCGCGCATCGATCACGCATCGATCACGAACGCGATCACGACGAAGCGCCCCGCCCGGGGCGCTTTGTTTTTTCGCACCTCACCCACGGTCACAGTCACAGTCAGTCGAGGACGAAGTCGTCTCTGTGGATGAGCTCGTCGGGCAGGTCGGCCACCACCGCCTTTGCCTCGGCGGTCTTCTTGCCCATCGCCTTTCGCGCGCTGTCGGCGTCGGTGGCGCTGAGCCCCTTGGCAAAGACGCGGCCCGTGAGGTCTTTGACGGTGATGACGTCACAGGCCGCGAAGTCGCCTTCGACAGCGATGACGCCGGCGAACAGCAGCGATGAGCTCTTGCGCAGGGCGCGCCCGGCGCCGTCGTCGACGACGACGCTGCCGCGGGCCTTGAGGGATCCGATCCAGCGGCGCTTGGCGTTGTCGCGGTCGGCGGCGCTGGCGGTGATGACGGTGCCGACGTCGTCGCCGGCGAAGACCGCGGCCAGGATGCCCACCAATCGTCCCGGAGCGATGACGGTCTGCGCGCCGTGGCGGCGGGCCATGGCCGCGGCGTCGAGCTTGGTGACCATGCCCCCCGTGCCCAGCAGGGCTGCGCCACCAGCACAGGCGCGGACGTCGTCGCTGAGCTCGTCGATGACGGCGATGCGTGTCGCGGTGGGGTCGATCCCCGGGTCGGCGGTGAACAGCCCCGGCGAGCTCGTGAGCAAGACGACGGCGTCGGCGTCGACGAGACCCGACAGCGCCGCGGCCAGCGTGTCGTTGTCGCCGAGCTTGATCTCGTCGACCGACACCGTGTCGTTCTCGTTGATGATCGGCAGCACCCGCCGCTCGAGCAGCACCGCCAGCGCCGCGCGCGCGTTGTTGTAGCGGCGGCGATCCTTGAGGTCGTCGTGGGTCAAGAGGATCTGGGCGACGTCGACGTCATGGGCCGCAAAGGCCTGGGCCCAGCGGGCCATCAGCTTCGATTGCCCCGCCGCCGCCGATGCCTGCAACGCCGCCAGCGCCGTCGGCCGCACCGCGAATTTCAAGCTGGGAAACCCCAGCGCGATGGCGCCGGAAGAGACGACGACGACCTCCTTGCCCTGCCCTTGCAGCGCCCGCACCTCGCGCGCGAAGTGGGCGAACGGATCGTCCAGCCCCAGCGACGGCTTCAACAGCGCCGAGCCGATCTTGACGACGACGCGGCGGGCTTCGATCAGCCGGGCGCGGGCGGGGTGCATCGACATCGTCGGCGTCTTCTCGGTGGTCGTCGTCGGTGTCGTCGGTGTCGTCGGCATCAGTCTTCGGCGTCGGGGATTTCGCCGCCCGCTGACGATGCCGGCTTCTTGCTGCCAGCGCCGACGCCGCCGGGACCGGCGTCGCGCGGCAGCGGCGCCACCACGCCGGCCTCTTCGAGGATCAGGCGCGGCTGCACCGGCATCTTTTTGCGCACGATCTCGTTGATGGCGTCGGCGGGGGCCTTGACCTGCGGGTCCTTGCCGATGTCCTTGATCTCCTGGCGCAGCTTCACGCTCAGCTGGGCCGGGTCCTTGCCGTCGCCGACCAGCAGCTTGCCGTCGAACTCGACGAGCAACGGCACGCCGCTCTGCTCGTCGACGAGCATGCGGCCGCTGCCACCGGCGGGCTTCGCGCGCGAAGCCCATTTGCCGACGCGCTCGGCGATGCGCTTTCTGCGGACGTCTTCTTCTTCGGGTGCTGGCTGCAGCCCGGCATCGGGGACCTCGATGGGCGGCGGCGGACCGTCGGTGACGGCCTTGCCGGCCTCGCGGGCCGCGGCGCTCTCGTCGGGCAGCTTCAGCGAATAGCCGACGACGGCGCGGCCGCCGTGGGTGGCGGCGCCGGTGCGCTCGACGACGAGGGCGTGGTCGACGAGGTCGTAGAAGGACTTCCACACCGCCAGGGCGTCGGTGCGGTGGCTGTTGCGCTCGCCAGCGGGGTCGCGGCTGACGCGCCACTTGCCGTTGCCGTTCTTCAAGAAGAACACGTCGTTGACGTAGGCCAGCTTCATCTCGCTGCCGTCGCCCGCCAGCGTCGTGATCGAGAAGTCGCCGTTTTCAGACTGCAGCAGCGTCGTCTTTTCCGCCGAGCGCACGCCGTCTTCGGCGCGGCCGAAGCTGAGGCCGCCGTCGCTGGTCCACACATAGCTGCCGAGGCGCACGGCAATCTCGGCGCCGTCCATGTGGGCCACGCGCTTCATCTTTGCGCGGTCGGTCAGGCCGTCGACGTCGATCTTTTCGCCGGCGGCGCGCGAGATGTCGGCCTGGGTCTGGGCCCGGGTCAAGCGCTCTTTGGCCTCGATGTTCTCTGCGCGCTGGCAGGTGCAGCCCGGCACCAGCGGCCAGACCACGACGACAGCGGCGACGGCGACGAGGGACCAGCGGGCGACAGGCAGACGCATGGGTGTCGGTTACAGCGCCGTGGCCGTCGACGGAAGATCCGACGCAGCGGGCCCTGCGACGTCCCGGTCGTCACCGCCGCAGACGACGGCGTCACGGTGCCAGACGACGGCGTCACCGCGCCCCAACGGCGACGACGGGCTTTGCAGAGACGACGTCGCGGCCGGGCCAGGGCGCCCGTGCTACGGGGTCGCCATGGACTTGAGCGAGCGCACCGGCAGCGACGCGCGGCACCCGTGGGAGGTGACGCGGGCCGCGTTTCTCCTCGACCGCATCGAGGCCTCGTTGGCCCCGGGGCTGCGCGTGCTCGACACCGGATCGGGCGACGCCTGGCTCGCCCAGCAGCTGCTGCGGCGCGCGGCCTGCGACGTCACCTGCTGGGACGTGAACTACCGCGACGACGACCTCGTCGAGCTGCAGCGCCCGGGGCTGACACCGACGCGCACAGCGCCGACTGGCCCCTTCGACGTGGCGCTGTTGCTCGACGTCATCGAGCACGTCGACGACGACCTCGCTTTGGTGAACGACGTCGTCGGCCGGGTGCGGCCCGGGGGCCTGGTGTTGGTGTCGGTGCCAGCCTGGCCGCAGCTGTTCTCGGCCCACGACCGCGCCTTGCGCCACCTGCGCCGCTACACGCCCGACAGCTGCCGGACTGTGCTGCGCCAGGCGGGCCTGACGGTCCTCGAGAGCGGCGGCTTCTTTCACGCGCTGTTGTTGCCGCGCGCCGCCAGCCTGGTCGTCGAAAAGACCGTCGAGAAGCTGCGCGGCGCGCAACCCGACGTCGCTTTCGACGGCGCCGGCGTCGGCGGTTGGCGCCATGGCCCGCTTGTGACGACGACGATCAGCGGCGTGCTCCGCCTCGAGCAGCGCGCCAGCCGGGCCCTGGCCGGCGCCGGCATCGACCTGCCGGGCCTGAGCTTCTACGCCCTGTGCCGCGTGCCTCTCAGCGGGCGAGTCGCAGCGCAAAACGCCCCCGGCGCGCCGTCGGTGAGCCCGCCATGACCGCAAAGACGACAGGGAAAACGACCGCGAAAGCGACCGCGAAAACGAATGCGAAAGCGAAAGCGACCGCGAGAACGACGGCGCCGCGCCGCATCGTCGTCGTCCCCTGCTTCAACGAAGCCCTGCGGCTCGACGTCGACGCGCTGCTGGCCATGGTCGACGACGACACCGGCCTCCTGTTGGTCGACGACGGCTCTGGCGACGCGACTCTTGTGCTTTTGCAGGCCGCGGCCGCGCGCGACCCGGGGCACGTGCGCGTACTCGCGCGGGCCAGAAACGGCGGCAAGGCCGAAGCGGTGCGGGCCGGGCTCAACGCCGCCATCGATGCCGGCGCGGACGTCGTCGGCTACCTCGACGCCGACCTGTCGACGCCGGTCGACGAGATGCGCCGCATCCTCGACACGCTCGACTGCGGCCCCGCGCTCTCGGTGGTGATGGGCGCCCGCGTGGCCCTGCTCGGCCGCGACGTGCGCCGCTCGGCGTCACGCCACTACCTCGGGCGTGCGTTCGCGACGGTGGCCTCGCTGTCCCTCGGCCTGCGCGTCTACGACACGCAGTGCGGGGCAAAAGCCTTTCGTGTCGGCGCGCCCCTGCGGCAGGCGCTGCGAGCGCCCTTCACGTCGCGCTGGGCCTTTGACGTCGAGCTCTTGGCGCGGCTGCTCGAGAGCCTGCCGCCCGACGCTTTCTTCGAGCTGCCGCTCGCGCGCTGGATCGACGTCGGCGGCAGCAAGCTCGGCGCGGGCGCCATGATCAGGGCCGGCCTCGACGTCGTCGGCATCGGCCTCCGCCGGCGCTGACCGCACCGCCATCGGATCGAGCGCCCGCGATTTCGACGACAACGAAGACGGCGCGGGCCCGCCGGCGGGACATGCTAAGGCGTGCCTGCGCGCACTGCCCGCGCCAACACGTAGAGGTTCACCGTGGCCCACCGTCATCGCGTCGTCGTCGTCGGAGGAGGCTTCGCCGGCGTCGACCTCTGCCAGGGCCTCGGGGCTCTCAACTGCGACGTCACGCTCATCGACCGCCGCAACTTCCACCTGTTCCAGCCGCTGCTCTACCAGGTGGCCACCGGCGGCCTGTCGCCCGGCGACATCAGCGCGCCCCTGCGCACCGTCGTCAAAAAGGCCAAGAACATCGTCACCCTCATGGCCGAAGTCGAAGACATCGACATCGAGGGCCGCCAGGTGGTCCTGCGCGGACAGCCCCCCGTCGCCTACGACACCCTCGTCGTCGCCACCGGCGTCCGCCACAGCTACTTCGGCAACGACCAGTGGGAAAAATTCGCGCCGGGCCTGAAGTCCATCGAAGACGCCGTCGAAATCCGGGCCCGCGTGCTCAACGCCTTTGAGCAGGCCGAAAAGGCCAAGACCCAGGCCGAGCGCGAAGCCTGGCTGCGCTTCGTCGTCGTCGGCGGTGGCCCCACCGGCGTCGAATTGGCCGGCGCCCTCGGCGAGCTGTCGCGCCACACGATGAATGGCGAGTTCCGCAACATCGACGCCAACGACGCCCGCATCCTGCTCATCGAGGGCCTGCCGCGCATCCTGACGATGTACCTGCCGCGCTTGTCGACCCACGCCGTCGAGGCCCTGCAAAAGGTCGGTGTCGCCGTGCTGCTCAACACCAAGGTGACGAACATCGACGAGCACGGCGTCGACATCGAAGCAAAGGCGAGCGACGGCACCATTGGCAAAGAGCGCATCCACAGCCGCACCGTGTTGTGGGCCGCCGGCGTCGCCGTGTCCGCGCTCGGCAAGGTGCTGGCGCAAAAGACCGGCGCCAAGACCGACCGCGCCGGCCGCCTGCTCGTCGAGCGCGACCTCACCCTGCCGGGCCACGCCGAGATCCTCGTCCTGGGCGACCTCGCCAACTACGCCCACACCGCCGACCAGCAGCCGCTGCCCGGCGTGGCGCCGGTGGCCATGCAGATGGGCAAGCACGCCGCCGTCGTCATCGAGCGGCGCATGCGCCACCCCGAGGCTGCGGCCGGCACCGGCCCGGCGTTTCGCTACGTCGACAAAGGCACGATGGCGGTCATCGGCAGAAACGAAGCCGTGGCCCGCGTCGGCTTCGGCCTCAACTGGAGCTTCGGCGGCGTCCTCGCCTGGCTCGCCTGGCTCTTCATC
>JBKJNL010000518.1:0-5597 GCA_046593615.1 Myxococcota bacterium
CCCTCGCCTTCGCCTTCGTTGGCGCTGCCTTCATTGGCGGCACCTTCGCCTTCGCCTTCGCTGGCGGCTTCGCCTTGACCGTCGTCGCCGGGGAACGGCACCCGCTCGCGCCCTTGCCCTGGCTGGTCGAGGCCGCAGCCGAGCAGGCCCAGCGCGGGGACGACGACGACGGAAACGACGGAGACGAAACGGGCGATGCGGACCATGCAGCGACTGTGTCGCACCAGCGCGCGGCGTCGTCGGACAACGGTCCGACGACGACGCCCTCTGTGACCCCACCCATCAGCCCGTTGTCCGACCACAGGACCGACCACCGGCATCCACCCGTCGTCGGCGCCACAACCAGGACCAGGGGCTCAAGGACAGGCGGCGCCGGTCGTGGGCTCGATGATGACCACCGTCGGGCTCTCGTTGGCCACCGCCGAGAACGTCACATCGGCCACGTGCCACGTCGCGCACGCCGGCGAGGTCGGCAGCGGCAGGCTTTCGGCGAGGATGGGCTCGGCAGCGTCGTCGATGATGACCTTGACCGTGGCCGTGACCGCGCTGGCCACGCCGGCCTCTCCACCGTCGAACAGCTGGGCCCACACCTCGTAGGTGCCGGCGGCGGGGGCGACGATCACCGCCTGCTCGGGTCCCGGCGCGCCGGTGGCGTCGTCGAACAGCAGGCAGTCGTCGTCGGTGACGCCGACAGCGCCGAAGTCGACGGCGCGGGCGACGAACGAGCAATCGCGCGCGCCGAACAGCACGCCGCCCTGCTCGATGACGTGCAGGTCGAGATCACCGGCGCCCTCCCAGACCAGCTGGGCGCGGAAGCCGAAGCGGGGGCGCACGGTGATGACGACGGCGGCGGGCGCGCTCTCTTGCCCGAGCGAATCGGCGACGACGGCGGAGGCCACGTAGGTGCCGGCCACGTCGGGCGTGAAGCTGGCGCGCACGGCGGTGGCGTCGTCGAGGCGGGCGGCGCTGCCGGCGGGAACGACGAGCGTCCAGCGGTGTTGCAGGGGGTCGCCTTCGGGGTCGGCCGAGGCCGAGGCGTCGACCTGCACGGCGTCTTCGACGATGCCGGCCGCGGTGCTTTGCTGCGACAGGGTCTCGACCGCAGAGGCCACCGGCGGCTCGTTGTCGCCGGCGGTGCCGCGCAGGCCGATGCGCACGGCGCGGGTGTCTTCGTCGTCGGAGACCACGACGAGGTCGACGCCGTCTTCGCCGTCGTCACCGGGCTGGTAGACGACGAGCAGGGGTGCGGTGGCGCCGGCTGCCAGCTCTGCCGGCCGCGTCGACGAGGCGATGACGATCTCGCCTTCGACCGACGACGCCCCCTCGAGGTGCACATCGCTGATCGCCAGCCGAGCCGTGCCCACGTTCTTCACCACCAGGGCGAGCCCTTGCCGCTGGCTGCGGCGCACGGTGCCAAAGCCCAGCTGCAGATCGGTGCCGCACTCTTCGACGCCGTCGGTGACGGCGCAGACGAGGATGTCGGGCGCGGGCTTCGGCACGCCGGTCATCAACAGGTCGATCGCGTGGCTCGGCTTCTCGGGATCGTCGGAGGTCACCGTCACCGTCACCGTGCGCGCCCCGAGCCCGTCGGCCGGCAAGGTCACGGTGAACGGCAGCACCACCGCCTGCCCCGGCGGCAAGTCGTTGGGCACCACCCCGAGCGCCACCGCGGTGTCGCTGCTGGTCACGCCGTCGATGTCGAGGGTGCCGGCGCCGGGGTTCTTCAAGAACAACGACAACGACAACGGCACCGTCACCGGCACCTCGCCGAGGTCGACGTCGCGGTCGCAGTCGGCGACGACGGCGTCTTCGGCGGCGCAGATGGCGATCTTCGGCACCAGCTGTCCGATCTGCTCGTCCTGGCAGCCGAGCAGCGTCAACAGCGCCAGCGATGCTGCCAACGATGACGCCAGCAGCGTGGCGCCGACGACGGGCTTGTTCATGCGGCTCGACATCAGCGCTTCTCCAGGGGGGCCGCGGGGGTGACGCTCAAGCAGAAGCGGCCAAAGGTCTGGCCGGCGGGCTTGCCGCCGACAGCGATGGTGTCTTCGCAGGTGAGGCCCAGCGGGCAGGTGTCGTCGTTGCAGCAGACGTCGACGCAGACGTTGAGGTTCTTGTCGCAGAACTCACTGCTGCACTGCGTGTTCAAGGTGCAGGCGGCGCCGGCCTGGCGGCCGCCGTTGCCGCTGGTTTCGGCGAAGCACTGCGGGATGGTGTTGATGCCGCCACCCGCCTGGATGTTGCTCGGACCGTTGAGCCCGCAAAAGAAGTCGGCGGGGCAATCGCTGTTGGTGCAGCACGGCTCGGAGCAGCGCCGCACGGCGTTCATGTCGACGCAGCTGCCGCTGCCGTGCAGGCAGCGGGTGGCGGTGTCGGAGCACGAGACGCCGGTGTCGCGGGTCTGGAACGACTCGGGCGGGATGCAGATGGCCTTGGTGCTGGTGCTCGCCGGCAGCGCGCACTTCGCCACCGTCGCGCAGTAGGCGTCGCTGTTGCAGTGGTCGAAGCAGAAGTCGTCGGCGCCGGGTCCGGTCTCGTTGACGCAGTTGCCTGAGCGGCAAACACCGTCGCCGGCGCCCTGACACGAGGCGCCGCCCGCGCGCGTGCCAAGGACCTCGGTGGTCGGCTGGCAGCCGTTCAGGTTGGCCGTGGGCACGAGGTTGACGTCGCAGGTCTCGCCGGCCTGGCAGCCGTCGCCAACGCCGCGGTTCAAGAACGAGCTGTTGCACAGCGAGGTGCAGGTGGGGTCACCGCTGGCGCTGCCGGCGTTGTTGATGGGCGTGACGCAGATGAAGTCGTCGCGGCAGGCGTCGGTGTTGGCCGGAAACGCACCGCCGGCCTGCGTGCCGCACTTCTGGCCGATGCCGCAGTTCTCGACGGTGGTGCGGTTGCAGTCGGTGTCTTTGCCGTCGCACACCTCGGCGCGCCCGGGGCCGACGAGCGGATCGTTGTCGTTGCAGTCGCCGTCGCATTGGCTGGCACCGTCGCGGTCGACGTCGGTGCTGTTGCAGGGGAAGCAGGTCTCGTCGACGAAGCCGTTGCAGTTTTCGTCGACGGTGTTGCCGCGGTCGTTGGCGGCGCCGCAGGCGACGACGCCGGCGGCGTTGGCGCACAGCTCACAGGCACCGGGGAACACCGTGCGGCCCGAGACCGCGACGTCGTTGCAGTCGACGCGGCTGGGGTCGAGGCCGCCGGTGGCCAACGAGATGGTGCCGCAGGTGGTGAAGCCGTCGCCGTCGACGTCGAAGGGCTCGTCGAAGCGGTCGTTGCAGTTGTTGTCGAGGCCGTCGCAGCGCTCGGTGCCACCGGGCTTGACGCTGCCGTTGGTGTCGTCGCAGTCGAGGCACTCGTTGCTGCCGTCGAAGTCGTTGTCGATGGTCGTGCTGCAGGGGCGACAGCCGTCGTTGTTGTCGCCGTTGCAGTTCTGGTCTCGGGCATCGAGGCAGATTTCGGCGGCGTCGGGATTCACGGTCGCGTCGATGTCGTTGCAGTCGAGGTCGGTGGCGCTCGACGAGCGGGTGCAGACGTCGACGGTCGGGCCGATGGGCGCAAAGGCCAGGCCGGCGTCGCAGAAGCCGTCGCCGTCGTCGTCGCAGCCGTTGTCGATGACGGTGTTGCAGTCGTTGTCTTTGTCGTCGCAGGTCTCGGGCACCGGGGCCGCAGGCTGGGCGTTGCACACCGTCGTCGTGCGGTCGGTGCTGCAGATGAACGTGCCGTTGCGCGCGCACTCGCCGGCGCCGTCGGCGCAGGCGCCGTTGAGGTTGGCGAAGCCTTCATCGGTCTGCGTGTCGCAGTCGTCGTTCAGGCCGTTGCCGCACAGCTCGCCCGCGGGGTTGGGCGGGCCGGCGACCGCGTTGCACGTCGTCGTCAGCGTGTTGGCGGCGTTGCAGATCTTCACGCCGCTCTTCAAGCAGATGCCCGCGCCGTTGCTGCAGGCGGCGCCGATGTCGAAGCCGTTGTCGATGCCGCCCGAGCAGTCTTCATCGGTGGCGTTGCCGCAGCGCTCGGCGGTCGGTGTGCCGGCGACGGCGCTGCACACGGCGCGGGTTCCTCCGGCAGCGACGTCGCACACCAGGGTGCCCGAGCGCTGGCAGGCGCCGACGCCGACGGTGCAGGCCGCGCCGAGGTTGAAGCCGTTGTCGAGCTGGCCGTTGCAGTCTTCGTCGACGGCGTTGCCGCAGGCTTCGCTGCCGGGGGCGGCGGCGACCACGCCGCAGGTGACGCCGTTTCGGGTGGCGTTGCACACGGTCTCGCCGGTGCGGCGGCAGGCGCCGACGCCGACCGAGCAGGCGGCCTCGAGGTTGAAGCCGTCGTCGGGGCAGCCGTCGGTGTCTTCGTCGATGCCGTCGCACACGGCCTCGGGACCGATGGGCGCCGACGTCACGCACTCGAGGGCGAGGCGGTCGGCGGTGCAGGACAGCGTGCCGGGCACCGGGCAGGTGGTGCCGATCGAGCAGCTGTTGCCGAGCGTGCTGAAGCCGTCGTTGCGGTCGGCGAGGCCGTTGCAGTCGTCGTCGATGGTGTTGCCGCACAGCTCCTGGGCCGCGGGCGTGCCGGGGGTGGCATCGCAGACGACGCCGCGGCCGTCGCCGGCGCAGATGAGGGTGCCGCTGCTGCCGCAGGCGCCGACGCCGACCGAGCAGGCATCGCCGAGGGTCGGGAATTCGACGTCGTCGTCGCCAACGCCGTCGCAGTCGTCGTCGACGCCGTTGCCGCACAGCTCTTCGCGGCCGGTGGCGTCGAGGCCGGGGGCCGAGCAGGTGGTGTCGAGGCCGTCGGCGGCGCAGCGGGTGAAACCGTTTTGCAGGCAGACGCCGCGGCCCTCCTGGCAGGGCAGCCCGAGGCGGAAGCCGTCGTCGGCGTCGCCGTCGCAGTCGTCGTCGAGGTCGTTGCAGCGCTCGGCGGCATCGGGCCCGCGGCCCCCGGCGCAGACGCCGCTCCAGAGGTTGTCGACGCAGGTCTCGACGCCGTACTCGCAGATGCCGATCTTTTCGCCGCAGGTGCGCGTCTCGCCGTCGGCACACGGGCCGGGCGGACCGGGGAGCGGTGCCGGCACGCTGGCCTCGGGCACGCACAGACCGGTGGTCGTGGCGCACAAGAAGCCGTCGTCACAGTCGTCGTCGCTGCGGCAGCCGCCGTCGCCGATGACCGCGTCGACCGGCTGACAGGCGCCGTCGACGCACTCTTCACCGAAGGGGCAGTCGTCGTCGACGTCGCACAGCGGCGTCGCTTCGCCTTCGCCTTCGCGGGCGATGTCGACGGGGTCGTCGACCCCGCCGGGGGGGTCGGTGCAGCCGGCGCAGCCGACCCCAGCGCCTGCCCCGGTCAGCAGCAGCAGCAGCGTCAAGAGCGGGGCCGAAAGAGAGGACGAAATGAGGTGACGCACCCGCTGAGGGTATCCCATGGGGCTGGCTCCGCCTCGTCGCGAACCGGCCGGCATGATCCGGGTTCGGCGCATCGGGCGCGACCGTTGTTGGCGTCGGTGCAGGTGAGCGGAGCGAAACGACGGAGTGGGGACGTCAGAAGCTCGCGTCGAGCTGGGCCCGCGCGACCTGGCGGGCGACGCCGTCGGCGCCGAAGCTGACAAAGGTGTCGAG
>JBKJNL010000601.1:0-5059 GCA_046593615.1 Myxococcota bacterium
TCCTTGTCGCCGTCGATGCTGTGGCAGCGGCCGCGGGTCCACCAGGCGCGGGCCACGCCGTCTTCGTGGAGCTGCCCGGTGGCCAGGGCCTGCTGGGCCAGCTCGACGCACTTCTTGTGGATGCCGGCGCGCAAGGCGGCTTCGGCTTCGGTGAGCGGCCCGCCCGACGGAGTCCGCGTCGGCGCTGGAGGCGACGACGACGATGCAGGAGGCGACGATGGCTCGGTCGCGGACGGGACCGGCGGGACGCCTGCGGCGGGCGGTGCGGTGATGGGTGCGGGGGCCGGTGCGGTGATGGGTGCGGTGACGGGTGCGGCGGCGGCGAGCCAGAGGGTGGTCGCCTGCAGCAGCGCCGCTATTTGCACTTCAGCTTCGCTTCCCAGCGGTCTTCGGCCTTTTCGCGATCGAAGGGCACGGTGGTCTTCAAGACCTCGCAGCCGTCTTTGATGAGCTCGACCTCAGGATAAGGGTCGTCGGTGGCGCGCTCGATGACGACGGGGGTCATGCCCTGGTCGGTGCCGCCGACCTTGAGCATCGCGCCCTCGGGGGTGGTGATGATGCGCAGGCGCACCAACGTCGGCGTCAGCTTGAAGCGCTGCTCCTGCTCGCCGCCGCCTTTCACGCGGACGTCGGGGGCGACGGCGACCTTGAAGTCCTGCAGCGTCACCCGCACCTCGTGGATGCTGTCGCCATCGAGCTCGAAGCTGGCTGGCGTGCGCTTCTCGGTGGGCTTGCCGTCGAGGCTGATGGCGGCCCCCGACGGATCGGAGAGCACGGTCAGCTTGCCGGTGACGCGCTTGAGGGTGACGTTCAGGTCGAGGGGCGTGTCGCTCTCGACGACGGGCCGCAGGGTCGAGGCCACGTAGCCGGGGGCTTCGACGATGATCGAGTGCTTGCCGAGCTCGACCTTGTCAAAGGTCAGGAAGCCCGGCGTCGGCGTCTTTTGCGGCGGCAGGTTGTCGAAGCGCACCGAGGCCTCGGGCGGACCCGCGGCGACTTGCAGCGTGACCCGCGAGACGGGCCGAAACACGGTCTTCATCAAGGCGAAGCCGCCACCGCCGAGCACCAACAGCAGCGCCACGCTGGCGGCGAGCATCTGCGGCAGCTTGCTCTTGGCCGGCGCCGTCGTCGTCGTCACGATCTGGGTGGCTTCGCGGGCGTTGGTGTTGGTGTTGGCGGTCGTCTCGTTGCGCACCGGGCTCACGTTCTGCGACGCCGGCCGGATGCCCGTCTGCGTGTGCCCCGCCTGCGTGTTCTGGCCCGCCTGCGTGTTCTGTCCCGGGCCGCCGCGGGCATTGGTGCCGCCCGACCCCGGGGCCACGCGGCCTTCGGGGATCGACCCCGGCGTGGGCGCAAACGCCGAATCGTCCTGGAACGTGGCGCCACCGACGCCGGCAAAGCCCGACGACGAGAACGCCGAGTCATCGATGACCAGCGAGTTGGTGCGCGGCAGGGCGATCGGCACCGGTCCGCTCTGGCTGCCGCCGGGCTGGAAATCCTTGGCGTTCAGATCGCGGTAACCCTCAAGGCGGCTGCGCTCTTTTTCCCAGTCGACGGTGAAATTCTCGCGCATGAAGTTCGCCAGATCACGAGCCTGCGGGGGCTTGCCTTTCATCAGCAAAAATCGCTGCAGATCCTCGCTCATGTCTGCGCAGCTGGCGTATCGTTGATCGCGATCCTTTGCCAGTGATTTGTAGATGATTCGCTCCATCTCGGCGGGCAGACTGGAGTTGAGCAGAGACGGCGGTCGGATCTCGACGTTGCGCACCATCTCGAGCAGCGAGAACTCGCTCTCGGCCTGAAAGCCGCGCTGGCCGGTGCACATCTCGTAGAGGCAGACACCGATGGCGAACAGGTCGGAGCGGCCGTCGAGGGGCAGGCCGCGGATCTGCTCGGGCGCCATGTAGGCGAACTTGCCCTTGAGGGTGCCGGGGCGGGTCTTGCCCGACTTCTCCGTCGCCTTTGCGATGCCGAAGTCGATGACCTTGACGTCGCCTTCCCAGCTCAAGAGCACGTTTTGCGGCGAGATGTCGCGGTGGATGACGCCCGAGACGACGCCGGTGTGGTCGCGGCGCGAGTGGGCGTACTCGAGGCCGTCGCACATCTTCATGATGATGAACGCGGCCAGCTCGATGGGCATGATCTGCCCGCGCGACTTCGACCACGACCAGATGCTCTTCAGATCTTTGCCGGAGATGTACTCCATCGCAATGAAAAACACGTCGCCGATCTTCGAGAACTCGTAAACCTGGCCAATGTTTGCATGAACAAGAGACGCTGTGATGAGCGCCTCGTCGGTAAACATTGTAATGAAGTCTTCGTCTTCGGCGACGTGCGGCAAGATCTTCTTGATGGCGACGATGCGTTGGAAGCTCGCTTCGCCGGTGATCTTGCCGCGCCACACCTCGGCCATGCCGCCGGCGGCGACCTTGTCGAGGAGCAGATACCGACCGAACATCGATGGGTTGGTCATTTCGCACCGACCGTAGCCCGTTGTCGTGCCCGCTGCTCACCACGAGCCACAGTGTTTCGACGTCGTCAGCGCCGGGCCCCGGTTGTGGCCGGTCGGTCCGCTGGTGAAACGAAACGACGCCCCCCGGGGGGCGGCGTGACCAGGCACGTCGTGGACGCGACGCTTCGCGGGCTGGCTAGCGCTTGCGGTGGTCGTCGAGCGGAACGACTTTTTTCGAGCGCACGCCGATGGCGCTGTTGCCGACCGTGACCGTCGGTGGCCGCGGTGGCGACGACGTCTGAGATGACGGTGGCGACGACGTCTGAGCTGCCGCTTGCGCCGCCGCTTGCGCTGCGGCGATGGCGGGGGCCGGCTGCACCGGCGGCGGGGGCTGGGCCTGCGGCGCGCGCAGCAGCGGATTGACCTCGACGCGGGTGGCGTTGTCGTCGTCGGCCAGGCCACCGGGGCGACCGGTGGTCTCGCCCCACTGCCCGGCGGGCACGGGGCCGCGCGGCGAGGGCGTCGGCGTGCGGCCCCCCTGAGACTGCTGCACCTGCTGGGCGGGGCGCGGCGCCGACGGCGGAGCCTCGAGGGGGCGGGCGTTGCCGCGGGCCACCGTCGAGGGACGACGGTTCTCGGCCGAGATCGGCTGCGACGTCGGCCGCGCCGTCGTCAAGGTCGGCACGCTCTCGGCGTTGGTCGGCGTGTCGAACACCGACGACGGCGAGTCGGGTGTGTCGTCGACGGCCGCGACGGGGGCGGTGGGCGGCGGCGACCACTGCTGGTGCTGCGGCTGCGACTGTGCCGGCTGGGGCTGCGCCGGCTGGGGCTGGGTCGAGCGCACCGGCGGTCCGTCGAGGGTGCGCATGCGCGTCGACACGGCGACCTGAACGCGGGGCTGCGACGGTGACCCGAGCGGCCCCGGAGCCAACGCCACCGCCGGACGCGACGACACCCGACCGGCCTGCTGGGCCTGCTGGGCCTGCTGCGACGGCGCTCGCGCCTGTTGCGCCTGTTGCGCCGGGCCCGCCGCCCGCGCAGCGATGCGCGGCATCGACGGCGGTCGCGGGTCGGGCGGGCGCACGATGGTCGCGTGCTCGTCTTCGCCGGGATACGCTTGATCGTCGCTGTTCCAGACCGACTGCTGCTGTGCGGCGGGCTGTAGGTGCTGCTGATTGTATTGCGGATTGGGCTGTTGACCCTGCTGACCCGGCGGCTGGTTGTAGCCCGGCCCCGAGCGCCCCTGGAGCGGGTTCGGCGACTGCCACTGTTGTTGCTGCTGCTGGCCGTTGCGCGGACCCTGCTGGCCTTGACCGGGCTGACCCTGGCCCTGCTGACCCTGATACCCGACCTGCTGGCCCGGGTTCGACCCCGAGAGCGCCTGCAGCATCATCGACTTCAGCTTGGCCGGCGCTGTCGCCGGCTTCATCGGCCGGGGCGCCTCGAGCCTGCCGTAGAGCTCCTTGACGTGGTGGCTGACGTGGGCGGGCTGGGCGACGAGGTTGTAGGCCTGGGCGATCTGCTCGAGCTCGCGCTCGAACTCGAGGGCCGTGGCCGGCCGCTTGGTGCGGTCGCGATCAAGGGAGCGGCGGATCAAGGCTTCGAGCTCGGGCGGCACCTGCAGCGCCGGCGGCATCGCGGGCACGATGCCCCGCACCATCGCCTGGAGGAATTCCGCCGTCGTGCCTCCGCCGAACAGTTGCTTGCCGGTGATCATCTCGAACAGCAGAATGCCGACGTTGTAGAGGTCGCTGCGCGGGTCGAGCGGCGAGCCCATGAGCTGCTCGGGCGACATGTAACCGAGCTTTCCTTTTGTAATGCCGATCTGGGTTTTTAAGCTGGATTCTTGTACTTTGGCGACGCCGAAGTCGGTGAGCTTCACCTGACCGTCGAAGCAGACAAAGATGTTGTGCGGGCTGATGTCTCGGTGGATGAGCCCGAGGATGCGACCGTTGCGATCGACGGCCTGCGTGGTGACGTAGTGCAGGGCCCGCAGCACCTCGTTGGCGATTTGCAGCGCGAACCAGATGGGCAGCGGCTTCTTCTTGTTGCCGGCTTCTTCGATGGCCTCGCTGAGGTCTTTGCCCTCGAGGAACTCCATCACGATGTAGAGGTCTTCTTCTTCGCTGGTGGCGAGGTCGTAGACGCGGACGACGTTGGGATGCACGAGGCAGGCGGCGACCCGCGACTCCTCGATGAACATCTTTTTGATCTCGGGATCGCGCGTGTACTCCGGCAGGATCCGCTTGACGGCATAGAGGTAGTCGGTGCCGTCCGCACCCTTGCCCCGGGCCCGGTAGACCTCGGCCATGCCGCCCTGGGCATGCAGATTCAGGATCTCAAGACCTGCGATCACGTCGAGGTTGAGGTTAGCAGCACGAACAAGACGGCGACAAAAGCCGGCCGATCTCAGCCGGCCGCGCCTCTGCAGGCCAACGACGACCGGGGCTCCGCGCTGCCAACCCGCCGGAATCGCGACGAAACCCGCGCAGGTCGAGGAGGCCCTGATGTCCGGTCCCGGGTCGGCGGCCGTGCCGGCGGACGGGTTTGACGGGGCGGCAAACTTCCGCGAACGGCGGGCCACGCACGCAACGCGATCCGACCTCC
>JBKJNL010000845.1:0-14088 GCA_046593615.1 Myxococcota bacterium
CAATGGAACCACGAAAGGCGTCAGCCAGAACCGGTGTCAGAATCGTGTTGGTGACCTGGATCGAGATCTGATTGGGAACGCTGACGATGTTGGCCGCTTGACCATACACGCCGAGGAGAGCGAAGCCCTGCAGTCGCGCCAATGAAAAGGTATCCCAGCGGCCCGCCAGAAACGAAAACAGCGTCGAAACAAAGATCCATTGGCCGAAGTCAAAGATCTCTTTGAGCGCGGTCTTGTCCCAGCGGATCTTCATGCGCGGGCCGGGCAGGATCGTGTGGGTCAGGGCGCACTTCATGAACGCCGAGACGACGGCCGGCACCGCCAGGGCGATGACGTGCTGGGTCTTGATGGCCAGCGGGATCGAGACGGCGAGGGCCACGATCTGGGCAATCAGGTCGATGGCGATCGGGCGGCCGACGGCCATCTTGCGGTGCGCCACCCAGTACGCCGTCGACTCCGCCGCCAGCAGCAGCACCATGATCGAGCAGAAGGGCAAGAGCCACATCAGCTGGGGCTCGTCGTAGAACCAGGCGGCGATGGGGCCGGCGATGCAGCCGAGGCCGAACAGGCCGATGCCGCGCACCGTCGACAGCGTCCAGGCGGTGTTGATGAAGTCGTCGTCTTCGCGGGCGCTGCGGATGACGCTCGGGCCGATGCCGACGTCGGAGATGAGCCACAGCCCCGTCGTCAGGGCAAAGACCATCTGGTTGATGCCAAAGGCGCTCTCGGGGAGGAAGCGCGCCAGGATGATGTTGCTGGCGAGGCGCAACACCTGCGTCGCCATCTGACCACCCAGCGAGATGACGGTGCCGCGGACAGCGCGTTGGCCAGTGCTCTCGGTGCTCACTTCGTCTCCAACTTCACGACGCCATCCCAATCCGCGCCCGGCGGCTGCGCGGCAAAGATTGCGCAGCGCTCTGCATAGAGAGCCACGACCTTGTCGGCAGGGTCTTTCTTGGCCAGCTCGTCGAGGATTTTGCCGGCGTCGACAAATGCCCTGGAGCGAAACATGGCGAGCGCTTCGCGATAGCGGGCCAGCCCGGCCTGTCGCAGCGCAAAGACCGCGTCTTCTTCGGCGTCGAGCACTTCGTAGATGGTCGTCGCGGTCTTTTTGCCCTTGGCCATGACCCGGTCGACCTCGCGCAGCGTGAAGCGGCCGGGGGGCAGGGCCTGCTCGGTGACGTCGCCGACCAGGAAGCGCGCGCCGTACATCTTTGTCATGCCTTCGATGCGGCTGGCGGTGTTGACGGCGTCGCCGATGACGCCGCACTTGATGTGGAAGCGACCGCCGATGGTGCCGCAGGTGACGAGGCCGGTCTGCACGCCGACGCCGATGGCGACGGTGGGCACGCCTTGTTGGGCGCGCAACAGATTGAAGCCGGGCAGGGCGCGCTGCATGGCGACGCCGGCGGCGACGGCGTCTTCGGCGCCTCCGCCGGCCTTGTTCTTCGGGCCGCCGTCGAACAGGGCCATGACGGCGTCGCCGATGAAGGAGTCGACGAAGCCGCTGTGGTCTTTGACCGGCGGCTCCATGGCCCCGAGGTATTCGTTGATGAAGCGGATGTTCTCGGCCGGCGTGTTCTTTTCGACGATGGTCGTGAAGCTGCGGATGTCCGAGAACAAGACGCTCATCTCCTTTTGCACCTGGTCGCCGCGCTCGACGTCGGTGAGGCTCTCTTTGCCGAGCATGGCCAGGAACTCGAAGGGCACGAAGCGCGCGGTGGCCTCGTTCATCTTTGCCACCTTGAGGTGGGTCTTGATGCGGGCCAGCAGCTCGCCCTTGGCGACGGGCTTGGTCAGGTAGTCGTTGGCGCCGGCGTCGAAGCCGGAGACGACGTCGGCGACGCGGTCCTTGGCGGTGACGAGCACGACGGGGACCTCGCTGGCGCCGAAGCGCGTGCGGATCTGCTGACAGACCTCGTAGCCCGACATGCGCGGCATCATGACGTCGAGCAGCACCAGATCGGGCTTGAAGCCGTCGTCGATGATCTTCAGCGCGGCCGGTCCGTCGCCGGCGCGGGCCACGTCGAACTGCAGGGCCGAGAGGTGGTTCTCGAGCACGCGGATGTTGATGGGCTCGTCGTCGACCACCAGCACGCGGAACCGGCGGTGCCCCTGGCCCGTGAGGCGGGGGACCGCCGCCGACGTCGCCGGCACACCGGCCTGCTCCATCGACGAAGCTGCCGACGACGCTGCCGACGCTGCCGACGAAGACGAAGACGAAGACGCGGGCGGTGACGATTTGTCCGGCGACAGCCCGAGGGCATCGAGCTCGATGATGGCCGTCGACGGCAACAGGCGCGGGCGCACGGTCTCGGGCCCGTCGAGCAGGGCCCGCTCGCGGGCGGCTTCGGTGGCCAGCGGGAGGCGCACGGTGAAGCGCGAGCCGCGGCCGGGCATCGAGGCCAAAGAGATGGTGCCGCCGTGCAGCTCGACGAGCCGGCGGGTGATCGACAGGCCGAGGCCGGTGCCGCCGTGGCTGCGCTCGGTGCTGCCGTCGCCCTGCTCAAAGGCGTTGAAGATGCGCTCGTGATCCTTGGCGGCGATGCCCGGGCCGGTGTCGGTGACCGAAAAAGCCACGGCCACGGGCGCGCCATCGGCGCCGGTGTCGACGGTGCCGTCGACGACGACGTGGCCCTGCTCGGTGAACTTGATGGCGTTGCCAATCAAGTTGGCGAGGATCTGCTGCAGCCGCCCCTCGTCGGCGAGCACCGGCGGCAGGTCGCGCGGCACGCGGTTTTCGAGCGCCAGCCCCTTCTTCGACGCCAGCGCCGACAGCAGCCGCACGACGATGTCGACGGCGGGCTGGATGTCGAGGGGTGTCAGCTGCATGCTGACCTTTCCCTCGCGCAGCTTCGAGAAATCCAAAATATCATTGATCAGGGCAGCGAGGCGTTGTCCACTGGTCAAGATCATCGACAGGTTTTCGATGCTCTGCGGGCTCTGCGGTCCGGCGGCTCCGTCGATCAGCCCTTCGGTGATGCCGAGGATTCCGTTCAGCGGCGTGCGCAGCTCGTGCGAGGTGTTGGCCAGGAATTCGTCCTTCAGCCGGTCCATGCGCACGAGCTCGGCGTTCTTGTCATCGAGCTGTCCGTAGACGCGGGCGAAGCGGTTCGACTGCGAGGCGACCATCGACAGGACGAACAGGGTAAAGGCGACGTTGGTCAGCTCGGGCAGCCGCCACCAGTTCTGGTTGACGCCGATGTTGTTGACGGTGGTCAGCAGCAGGGCCACGGCGCCGACCAGCACGGTGCGGGCTTCGGGGTCGCCGCGCCGCGCTTTGCGCACGACGAGCGCCAGCAGTCCGATCATCTCGGGCAGGGCGCAGGCGAACGCCCAGGCCATCACATACTTGTGGACGAACCAGGCCGAGGGCCAGGCCAGGGTGCCGACGGCAAAGGCGACGCTCAGACCTTGCACCACCCGCCACCACCAGCGGATGGGGGTATCCAAAAACGGCCACAGGAACTGCAAAAATGCCGGGAATGCCAGCATCACCGATGCGAACATCAATTTGGTGATCAAGGCGGCATCAGAAATCACATAGAAGGCCAGGTGATGACCGAGAAACATGTACAGCGACATGCCGACCGAGCTGACGCCGAACCACAGATACGACTTGAGCTCGCGGCGCCGTCGCCACAGGTGCAGGTGGTAGAGGCCGGCGACGGCAAAAACGAGGGCGACGGCGGTGTGGTCGATGTCCTGCAGCAGCTCGCGTTGGCTGAGGGTGCGCAGATCGCCGACCAGCAGCGGGCGGTGGGTGATGCCGCCGCGGCCGGGGTTCGAGTCGGCGCGCTCCGGCGACCGCCAACCGCGCACGGCCACGACGATGACGCCGTCGGCTTCGGCCTCGCGCGGGATCGGGTAGGTGCCGAAGTCGTTGTGGGCGTTTTCGCCGTCGTCGTCGGCGGACCCGGGTGACCCGCTCTCGGGCCGCTCGGGCCCGGGCCCGAGGGGCCCGGGCGTGGACCCGGGGATGCGGCCGCGTCCGCCGACATAGACGCCGTCGACGAAGACCTCGAGGGCGCTGTCGCAGGGGCCGATGATGATGCCGTTGGCCAGGGGCCGCAGGGCGGGCGGCGGCAGCTCGACGCGCAGGCGGTACCAGTAGAGGCCCGTGCGCTCGCGAAACGGCAGGCTGCCATCGGCGGCTTTGTGCAGACCGAGACCGAGCGGCACCGCCACCCGGGTCCAATCGTCGTCGTCGTGGTCCGGGTCTTTCCAGGCCGGATCGTCGCCGAAGCGGACCTTCCAGGTGCCGGCCACATCCACGGGCTCGATGAGGGTGTCGAGGTGGGCGACGCCGTCTTTGACGTCGGCCTTTGCGCCCGCGGGGGCGCACGATGGGCACCCGAGGGCGACGACGGCGACCAAGACAACGACGACGACGACGAAGGGAGCCGGTGGGCGGGTGGGGGGGCGCACAGGCGCCACGCTAGACCAGCCGCCGCGCTGAAGGTCACGCGCTGAAGGTCGTGCGCGGCAGATCACGCGCTGACGTCACGCCGCGAGCACGCTCTCGGCTTCGGCCTGCAGGTGGATGCGGGCCCGCTGCACGCGCACGTCGAGGTCACCGGCCAGGCTCTCGCAGCGCTCGATGAACGTCTCGGGCGGCTCGAGCACGGCCAGCGCCAACAACGCCGTCTCGCGCACCACCGGCGAGCGGGCCTTGAGGTGGCCGACGACGTCGCCGACCAGCCCCTTGAAGCCCAGCTGGCGCACCTCGTACAGCGCGCACACCGCGAGCCATTCGTCGTCGCTGCGCAACAGCTCTTGCAGCCACTCTTCGGGCTGCTTGCGCACGAGCGGGTAGAGCTCGGCCCCGCGATCGAGGATGCGCGCCAGCGACTTGTTGCGCGCGGCGTTGCTGCTGGCTTCGAGGCTGCCCACCGACAACACGACGTGCTCGCCGAGGGCCTCGACGATGGGCAGCAGCCGGCGCTTCTCGTCGGGGTCGAGCAGATTGTCGAGGACCTCGACGGCGTTGGCCCGCAGCGACGGCGCGTGGCTGCGCAGGTTGCCGTAGATGGTCTCGATGGCCTTTGGCGGGTGGATGATGCCCAGCAGCCGAAAGATGCGGTCGAGGCTCTTGTGCTGCCGCTCGTCGAGGGCGTCGCGCAGCAGGTCGCGCTGCGGGTCGTCGGCCAGCTCGCGCAGGTCACAGACCATCGCCAGCAGCTGGTAGTGGCGGTGCAGCTCACCGGCGAGCAGCTTCTTGACGCGGGCTTCGTCGACGGTGACGCCGAGGCGCTCGCGCAACCGTGAGGCGGCCTTTGCCACCTCTTTGCGGGTCTCGCCGTCGTCGACGTCGAGGCACCCCATCAAGGCATCGAGGGCCCGGCGGGTGCCGATGCGCTCCAGGATGCGGGGCACGGCGCGGCGCAACGCGGGGTCCTCTTTTTGCTGGCCGAGCACCTTTTCCAGGGTCTCGATGACGTCGTCGCCGTACTGCGCGAGAGCGATCTGCGCGGCGCGCGCCGAGTCCCGCTGGCGCAGCTTGTAGATGAGCGTGGGCACGAGCTCGGGTGCCTTCATGGCCCCGGCGGCGGCAATGGCGGCGGCGCGGACGCGGGGGCTGTCGTCGGCGAGCAGCTTCTGCGCGGGCGCGTAGAAGCGTTGGAAGCCGACCTCTTGCAGCACGCGGGCGCAGGCATAGCGGACGTCTTCGTCGTCGCTGGAGAGCATGGCCTTGAGGTCGTCGGCGGCGTGCAGGATGCCTTCAAGGCCGCCGTGGCGGATGATGCTGGCGACGGCCGCGCCGCGCACCGAGGGCGACGTGCTCTTCAAGTGCGGCTCGACGATGGGCACGGCGGGCTCGCCGACCAGGGCGCAGAAGCAGCGGATGGCCGCAGCGCGGACCTCGTCGACGTCGTCTTGGAAGCGGGCCTCGACGAGGTCGAGGTCGACCTGCAGGTGGCGCTCGCCGATGAGCTCGAGCGCACCGACGCGCAGCAAGGGGTTGTGGTGCGCGAGCAGCGTCTTCAGCTCGGGGCTCAGGTCGTGGCCCTGCACGCGGCGGCACAGCTCGATGGCGTTTGAGACCTGGCTGTCGTCGGTGGAGCTGAGCCGCTGTCGCAAGAGCGTCACGGTTTCGACGTCGTTGATCACCAGCTTGCGGTCGGAGAAGTCGAGCTTGCGCTTGCGCAGCGTCGCCAGCAGCTCCTTTACGTACTCGCCCTGGATGAACCAGATGAGCACGATCCAGGCGAACACCAACACAACAGCGACCACCGCCAGGCTGGTCAATGGCAAATGCAACGGTCCGACCAGCAGCACCATGGCGGCGCCGGCGAGGCCTCCGGCGACGGGTTTGATGATGCCGTCGATGAACGTCTTGGCCCGGCCGCGCACATTCGACGGTACAGGTGTATAGAGAATCTGCATGGTTGCGTCGTAGATGCTGTAGCGAAAAGAGTTCTCTGCGCCCTTGGTGAACACGGCCGCGACAAAGGCCTGCACGACGTTGCCGATCATGGCGAACAGCCCGATCAACAGCGTCAGCGGCAGCAGCAGCAGTGAGAAGACAACGCCGAAGCGCTCGATGATCCGCCCGGTAAAGGCGAGCTGCATGATCGCGGCAATGACGCCGGTCGACGCCGAGAACAGGCCCATGAACATGCTCATGGCGTCGGTGTCGACGGCAGCGACGCCGTCTTTGATGCTCGTGAAGTGCTCCTTCACGAGCACCTTGAACTGGTAGTCGATGAGCGGGACCGTCACGAACGTCGCCACCGTCATGCCGGCGATGATTTTCAGGTGCTTGCTCTGGAACACGCCGCGGGCCTGGTTCGTGACCTGGAACGTTGTCTTCTGCCGCCCCGTCGGCCGCACCTGCTGCTTGACGATGGCCCCGCGCAGCCGCACCCGCTCCCGGTGCCCGAGCCGGTGGATGACCAGCGCTCCGAGCGACAACAACGCCATCTGCGGCAACAACAGGTTCTCGGTGCCGATGGCCTTGACGAGGCCGGAGACGGCGACGCCGCAGACGATGCCGGCGACGACGCTGCCGGCGGAGACGATCGGAAACAGCCGCTTGGCCTCGCGCGACGAGAACAGGTCGCCGGCAAAGGTCCAGAATTGCAGAATCAAGAACGTGCCGTAGATTTCGACAAAGTTATATAGTAGAATGTAGACCCAGCGCTCGTGCATCAGCAACAAGACGCGCACGATGCCCATGCAGATCACGGTGCCAATCAACGTCGTCACGAGCAGCCGGTCTCGGCGGAAGCGGTCGGCGATGCGGGCGAAGAGATAAGCCGGTATCGGCACCATCACCGCGACCGAAATGTACATGTAGGCCAGGTCTTCCTTCTGGAAGGCCGTGAGGAACAGCGCGTCTCTGGCGATGCGGCCGGTGATGAAGGTCGAGACCGTGAGCACCAGGTAGCCGGCGAGGCTCAGCACCCGCGAGAGCTCGCCGTCGCGAATCTGCAAAGCGTCGAGGAGCCAGGCGCGCATCGCGGGCACGCTAACCCAGCTGTCCGTGAGCCGGAGCGAGACGAAGCGGTTGGCTCCAGTTGGCGGCGCGTGCCGGAAAGTTGCGCCGCCCGTCGCCGAGGGGCAGCCTTTGCGGGCCATGTCCCACCGCGCTTCCCTCGCCTCCGCGCTTTTTGTCGTCGTCACCGGCCTCGGCGCCGGCGCGTGCGTCACCCCGGGCACGTCGCCGTCTGGCACGTCGCCGTCGGGTACGTCGCCGTCGGGTGCGTCGCCGTCGGGCACTTCGCCGTCTGGCACGTCGCAGACAGGGGAGGCCGCGCCCGATCCCGAGGTGCTGCTCCTGCGCGAGCGCGTGGCCCGCCTCGAGAAGCGGCTCGTCGACGTCGACAGCAAGCTCGGGCTGCTGCTGGCTCGGGGCTCGTCCGAGCCGGCCCGTCCGGCGCTGCGCTTCGACCGGCCCCGCGAGCAGCGCCCCGTCGACCTCGACACCATCCCCACCGACGGCCTGGCCAGCATCGACATCGAGCGCGGCCGGGGCGCCGCTGCGCGCGAAGAGCCGGTGAACGATCCGCCGATCATCGACAACGCCGACAGCGACGACGACGGCGGCACGGTCACCATCCGCATGAACGGCGATGAGCGGCCCAGCGTCGAGCGAGCCCTCGAGCACAGTGGGCTGCGCGGACAGGGTGGGCAGGGGGGCTCCGAAGACGAAGATCCGCTGGCGGCGATGACGTCGGCGGCCGACCTCTACGCCTGGGGCCAGGCGCGCTTCAAAGAGGGCCGCACCACCGAAGCGGTCGCGGCTTTTGAAGATGTGTCGACGCGTTTTCCCGGCCACGACCTCGCCGACAACGCGCTCTACTGGATCGGGCGCTGCCACCAGCAGAAGGGTGACCATCGGCTGGCGATCGACGCCTGGCAGAAGCTGCCGGCCCGGTTCCCGCGCAGCCCCAAGGTACCCGATGGGCTGTTCGGCATGGCCCAGTCGCATGAGGCCCTCGGTGAGCCGGCGGTCGCCGAGGCCCTCTATGACGAGGTCGTCAGCTCGTACCCAAAGGCCGAGAAGCTGAAGGACGCGCGCAAGGCGTTGTCGCGCCTGCGTCCGCGCTGACGCTTCGCTGATGCGCGGCAACGGTCAGCGCTGCAACGTCAGCGCTGCAACGTCAGCGCTGACGCCTGACGCCCGACCAACCGTTACCGCAGGACGCTGATCCGGGTCTCGCCCACGCGCACCAGGTCGCCTTCGACGAGCACGCTCTCGAGCACGCGGTCGCCGTTGACCCAGGTGCCGTTGCGCGAGGCGACGTCGACGATCGACAGGCCGGCCTCGTCGCAGAAGAGCATGGCGTGGGTCTGCGAGACGGCGTGGTCGTCGAGCTCGATGTCGTCGTCGCGGTCGAAGTTGTCAGCGCTGCCGCGGGCGGCCAACAGGCCACCGGCGGGCAGCAGCGTGGCCCGGCGCGTGAGGTGGTCGCTCATGCGGGTGTGGTCTTCGTCTTCGAGGCGGCGGACGCCCATGCGGTTGACGACGTTGGTGCCGGTGATGCCGCCTTCCGAACGACCGATGAGCCGAAACGCACCAGGGCGCAGCGCGAAGCGTCGGCCCTGGTTCTCTCCGGCAATCACCACGAGCGCGAGGATCAAAGAAGCCTCTCCTGACGACGTCGAGTTGCCGGTGGCAGCCCGCCCGGGGCTCGGCAACGGAGCGCGGCACGCGCCCCGGAGCACACCAGAACAACACGGGTTGGCATGCGCCAGCAACTCGCCGATGGTCGCCCCATGACCGTCGCCGTCCACGCCGCCCCCGCCGCCACCGTCGTCGTCGCCCGCGTGCTGCCGCTGACCCAGGTGACGGGCCGCGGCGGTCCCAAAGACGACGGCGCGTTCGAGGTCTTTCTCGTCAAGCGCCACGGCAAGAGCGGCTTCATGGCCGGCGCCCACGTCTTTCCCGGCGGCCGCGTCGACGACGACGATTGCTCCTTTGACGCCGACCGCTTCGCCGTCGCCGCGATCCGGGAGACGTTTGAAGAGACCGGCGTGTTGCTGGTGCGGCACGACTCGGGGCTGCCGATGACGACGCGGGCCCCCAAGGACGCCGTCATCGCCCGCATCGCCGCCGGCGAGCCCTTCGCCCACGCCGTCCGCGCCGCCGGCCTCGTCCCCGACGTCGACGCCCTGGCCCCGATCGGCTGGTGGATCACGCCCGAGGCCGAGCCCAAGCGCTTCGACACCCGCTTCTTCTTTGCCGTCGTCCCGCCGTTGCAGCGCCACGACGCCGCCGCCGACGGCACCGAGGTCACCGAGGGCGTGTGGATGACCCCATCGGCGGCCCTCGAGAGCTATGCCAAGGGCGCCATCGCGCTGGCGCCGCCGACGCTGGTGACCCTCGAAGAGCTGGCCCCGCTGTCGACGTCGACGGTGCGCAGCCACCCCTGGCCCCGCCGCGCCGTGCGCCCGCTCATCACCACCGACGACAAGGGCAACGCGCTGCTGGCCCTGCCGGGCGACCCGCTGCACGACGTCAAAGATGCCTGCTGGCCCCACCGCACCCGCATCGTCATCGAAGACGGCGGACGCTTCCGCTCGGCGGTCGCCTGATGCGCCCGTCCGTCGTCGGCGCGGCGGGCGTCGGCGGCCTCGGCGGCGTCGGCGTCGTCGTCGTCGTCGGGGTCGTCGTCGCCGCCGTGATGTTGTCGGGCGGCTGCGGCAGCACCCGGGTCAGGCTGCGCGCGCCGTCGTCGTCGTCGCCGCCCGCGGAGCGCCAGGAGGCGTACCAGCAGCTGCGGCCCCTCGGCACCGCCGGCGCGCCCGACCCCACGAACCAGCTGGGCCTCGCGAACGAGCCGCGCTTCCCGTTCTTGCAGCTGGCCAACGGCCAGCGCGTCGTCGAGCCCCTCGACCTCTTGCCCGTCGTCGACGACGACAGCCTGACCGCAGCGGCCGTCAAGCGCGCCGGCGAAGCCCGCGACATCGCCAGCCTGGCCTGGACCGGCGGCCTGTTGGCCCTGACCGGCGGGCTCGTCGCCGTCACCCTCGCGCCGGTGCTGACCACCGGCGGTGACCTCAACAGCGCGTTCGCCGCCGTGGGGCTCGTGGTGATTGGCGGCGGCGTCGCCCTCGGCGGCACCGTCGGCATCAGCGTCGCCACCTGGTTCGCCGGTGACGCCGAAGCCGAAAAGATGAGCGCGTTTTTGCTCTACGACGGCGACCTGCGGCGCCACCTGGCCCTGGCCGCCCACCCGGCCGAGACGCCGCCCGCGGCCCTGCCGACATCGATGCCGGCACCGCTGCCGACACCGATGACGGGATCAACGACGGGGTCGACGACGCTGCCTCCGCCGCCAGGGGCGGGAACGACGGCTCCGCCCGATGTCGTATCCCCGGCGCCGCGCTTCGACCCGTCGGGTGACCCGTCGGGCGGTTGACGCAGCAAGATCCACCCACTGCCCGACAGCGTCGCCGTCGCTGCGGTCGATAGAGTCACTGCGATGTCCGGCTTGGCGATCCTGGTTCTCGTTTGCGCGCTCGCGGGCCTGACCCCGCACGAGCAGGCGATGAACGAGTCCAGGGCCGCCTTTAACCAGTTCGATCTCGCCAGGGCTGAAGCCGGCTTCGCCCAGGCCGCCGCCGTCGCCGCCACCAACTCCGAGCGCGCGCTGGCGCTGGTGTGGCTCGGCGCGATTCGCGCCGAGAACGGAGACTTCGCCGGCGCCCGCGCTCGCTTCGGCGACGCCGTCGACCTCGACGCCGCCGTCGTCGTCCCCGACCACCTCTCGCCCACGATCACGCAGCTCGTCGAAGAGGCCCGCCGGCACGCCCGCGCCCAGCAGGCCGCTGTCCGCGCGCAGCAGGCCGCTGCCGCTGGCAGCGCCGACGCTGCCGATGATGCCGCCGCGCTGCCGTCGAAGCCCCGCTGGACCTTGCTCAGCGGCGGCGCCGTCACCGCCCTCGGCGTGCTCGCCGTCGGCGGCGGGGCCATGGTCGGCATGCAGGCCATCACCCAGCGCGACGTCGCGGCCTCCCTCGAGTTCCAGAACGACGCTGTCGGCGAATACAAAAAGGCCCGCGAAGGCGCGCTGTGGTCGAACGTCCTCTACGGCGCTGGCGGCGTGCTTGTGGCCGCGGGCAGCTCGCTGGCGATTGCCTCGCTGCTGGGGGCCGACGGGCCATGACCCGCTGGCGCTTCTTCCGTTCCAGGGTCGCTCGGCCTGGGGTGCTGGCAATCCAGTCGGGTGTCGTCGGCTGTGTCGTCGTCGGCTGCGTCGTCGTCGGCAGTGTCGTCGGCGGCTTCGTCGGCTGTGTGGTCGAACCGATCGACCTGAACGACCGCCGGTGTGATGATGAGCACCCGTGCGTCGAGGGCTACACGTGCATCAAAGAGACCTGCGAGCTCGACGACGACGAGGACCCGGGCGCGTCGGGCTGATCCGGCTGTCGCTCTCGATCGCGGCGCTCGCGCTCACCGGCTCCTGCGGAAAGGCGCCAGAGACGAAGCCGACCCGCGCCGTCGACGTCGCCACCCCGGACGCGAGCGCCGCGACCGACACGGCGACGCTCGCTGCCCGACCCCTGCACCCCCACATCACCGCGCTGCAAAACGCCCGTCGTGCCGCCGGCGCGGCCGTCGCCCGTGGTGAGCTCGACGACGCCTTGCGCGTGCTCGACGACGCCTTGCAGCAGCAGCAGCAGCAGCCCGCCGCCGTCACCCTCGCCGCCGTCCCCCTCGACGCCAGCACCGACGACGCCGTGGGGGCGGCGCGCGCCGTCGCCCGGTGCGATCGCGGCGCGGTGCTCTCGCAGCGGGCGGCGCGCAGCCAGAGCGACCCCAGAGCCCGCGAGCGGGATCTGCGGGCCGCCGTCGTCGACTGTCCGGCGCAGCCTGTGCTGGTCGAGGCCCTGGCCAACGCGCTGTTGCTGCGGGCGCGCGACCTCGGCGACGGCAGCGACACCCGGGCCCCCCGCCGCGCGCTGCTTGAAGAGTCGCTGACGCTGCACCCCACCGTCGCCGCCGCCGTCGACCTGGCGCGCTTGTGCGACGACGCCGACGACGCCGCCTGCGCCGCCGCCTACGCCTCGCAAGCCGTGGCCCTCGCTCCCGACGACGCGCGCCTGCTCGCGTGGCGCGATCGGCTCCAGCGCCACGGCGACGTCGAAGGCACGTTCAAGAGCGCCCGCCACGCCCACTTCGTCGCCCGCTTCGAGGGCACCGGCTCCGAGCGCCTGGCCTGGTCGGCGCTCGATGTGCTCGAGCAGTCGTGGTTCGCCGTCGGCAACGCGCTCGATCTGCGGCCCGTCGATCCCATCACCGTCGTCATCTACACCGGCGCGCAATACCAGCAGGCCACGGCGACGCCCGACTGGTCCGCCGGTGTGTTCGACGGAAAGATCCGCATCCGCGAAGGCCAGCTGGCCGCCGACCGCGGCTCCCTCGAGGACACCCTGGTCCACGAATACGTGCACGCGGCATTGCGCAACTGTGTCCCCGGCGAGGTCCCGACCTGGTTCCACGAGGGCCTGGCGCAGCACTTCGAGAAGCACGCGTCGTCTGGCCCCGCTCGGCTCGGGGCGGCAGCAAAGGCGACGCTCTCGACGTTGGACGCGCCGTTCGTGACACTCAACGAAGCCGACGCCCGCGCCGCCTACGCCACGGCGCTGTGGATGGTCGAGACCCTGGTGGCCCGCCGCGGCGTCTACGGCTTGCAGCAGCTGCTGGCCGAGATGAAGCAGCACAAGAGCTTCGACGAAGCCTTGCAGCGCTCGTTCTCGACGACGACGACCTCCTTGTGGGCCTCCCTCGAGTAGCTTGAGTCGCTCGTCAGGGCTGGTTGCAGAACGTGCGCGTGCCGGGCGCGGTGGCGCCGACGAGGTAGAAGCCGTCGCCGACGAAGCCCGCGGTGGCGTGGGCGGCGCAGCTGGCGCGGGTGCCGACGTCGGTCAAATCGTTGGAGCGCACCAGCACCCCCGCGAACCGTTGGTTGGTGAGCGCGGTGCCGTTGCGGTTGCCGACGACGAGGTTGTTCAGGAGCTCGGTGCCGACGCCGATGAACGAGTCGGTCGAGTTGCAGTCGCTCTGCTCGTTGCTGAGGATGCCGATGCGCACGCGGTCGACGTCACCTCCCTGGCGGTCGACGTTCAAGCCGCGGCTGTTGCAGTTCGCTTGCAGCCGAAAGCTGGTGTCGACGGCGAGCCAGTCAGCCTTTGACGGGGTGGCCAGGTCGCGCCGGGCGCCGCTGTTGGCGCTCATCAGGGCCTGCATCGACGTCGCCACGGGTCCGGTGGCGTTGACGGGCAGCGGCAGGTTGCCGGGCACAAAGGCAAAGGTGCGGTTGTTGAGCACCCGCGTGGCGAAGCCGACCCTGAGAGCATCGACCTTGACCGACAGATACGAGCGCAGCTTGGCTTCGCTGTCGTCGCCCGCGCCGCCGCCGGCGTCGCCGACGCCCACGACGAGGTCGGCGCTGCGCGGCGGGTCTTCGGTCACGAGGAGAGTCGTGTCGGTCCAGCGAGCGTCGTCGTAGTCCCACTCGTCGTCGACGGCGTCGGCCTTCATGACCAGCGTCCAGCCGCCGCCGTCGTCGGCCATGTCGCAAAAGGCGTCGAAGGGGTTCGCAGCCGTGTTCTGCAGCGGGTATACGCCGCTGCCGG
>JBKJNL010000607.1:0-4840 GCA_046593615.1 Myxococcota bacterium
TGTGAAACCGGCTTTGCTCAGCCCGGCGCAGCAACTGCCCTCTCGCGTCGGCGAACCCGGTAGCTCGCACCCTTGGTGACGACGACGACTGCATTCTCAGCAAGGCGGTCGAGCACGGCCGCCGTCAGCTTCTCATCGCCGCCAAAGACCTTCGGCCACTCGGAGAAGGCCAGGTTCGACGTGATGATCGTCGACGATACACGGTGTCTCGACGACAGCAGGTTGAACAGCAGCTCGCCGCCTTCGCGGTCGAAGGGGACGAAGCCGAGCTCATCGAGCACCAGAACCTTGGAGCGCGCCAGTCGCCGATGGAGCCGCCCCAACTCGCGGCTGTTCTTGGCCTCGATGAGCGTTCTGACGAGGTCGGCGGCGCGAAACAAAGTCACTCGGTGTCGGCGTCGCGCCATCTCGACGCCCAGCGCCGTCGCCAAGTGCGTCTTGCCGGTGCCCACGGGGCCAAGGAGAACGATGTTCTGGTTCTCGTCGACGAAGCCGCCGCGCGCGAGCTGCATCACCTGCTTCTGGTCGACGCCGTGAGCGAGCGCGAAGTCGAAGGTGTCGAGGGTCAGCACATCGGGGAAGTGTGCTTCGCGGATTCGCAGGCGAACCGACGATGCCTCTCTCGATGCCACCTCCGTCGACAGCGCGTCGTCGAGAATGTCGATGCACGACCACGACTCGGCGTCGGCTTGGCGCACCAGCTCGTCAAGCCTCTTGCTAAGGCCAGGCATCTTCAGCGAGCGACACAGCAAGCGAACCTGCTCGACGACGACGTCGGACTGCTTCTGCTGCTTCACAGAGCACCGCCCATCGCCGGCAGCATCAGGTCATCGAAGCCCTTGACCGATGAAGTCTCCACGGCGACGTCGAGCCTCACCGGAACCATCGCCGCCGCCGGCTCCGGCCCCTTCGACGACGTCACCACCAGCAGTGCCGTGGCGATGGCCTCGCCGTCCTCGAACGCGCGGGCCACGCGGCGCTCGCACTCGTCGCGGCCCAGATCGGTGATGCCTTTGAGGATCCGCGCCATCTTTCGCGCCGCGTCCCGAGGGTTCTCGTCGTTGAGGAGACGCTGCCACCACTCCGGAAACGGGCCGCCGAGCTGGGCCACGAGCACGCCGGCGACCTGGCGCACCGCCTGCGGCTTGGTCGCCAGCACGTCGAGGTAGTGGGCCGCGTAGTCGATGTCGCTCTCGCCCTTTGGCACTCGACGACGACGCACCGACTCGCCGCGAGGACCGACGATTTCCACCTCGTCGACCTGATCCATCTGGAGCATCTCCCAGCGGAGCACTCGGCTCCGCGCTGGGGGGGCCCAGTTTCAGACCGGCGATTGGCCTACTTTCACGCCGGCGGGTGCAGACCGCTAGGGCGGCGAGCTGCTGTTTAACCTGTTGTCGTCGAGACACCGGGTGTCGTCGACGATCATCACGTCGAACCTGGCCTTCTCGGAGTGGCCCAAGGTCTTCGGCGGCGACGAGAAGCTGACGCGCACCGTACCCCGCTCCCGGGCCGCTCGGGACCATCAGCAGACGCGGGCGAACACCAGCTCGGGCAGGCCGAAGTTAAAGGCGAGGCCGACGCGCACGCCCGAGGCCGCCAGCCCGCGCAAGGCGTCGATCTTGGCGGCGTGGGTCAAGACGACGTCGGCGCGCACCAGCACCAGCACGCGCTCTTCGACGAGCAGGTCGGCCACCAGCGAGCCGACCACCTTGCCGCGGTAGACGACCGACAACGACGCCGCGCGGTGGGCGGCGAGGTTGCGGCTCTGCACCTCGAGGGCGAGGGCGTTCAAGTAGGTGTCGGCGGCGTGCCAGGCGCCGAGCGCCCGGTGGACGGCGACGGCAGCGTCGAGGGTTTCGGCGCAGGCGCGGTCTTCGAGCAGCTCGCGCGACAGCCCGCCGGCGCGGCGCCCCGCTTTGGTGGCGGCGTTCGTGGCCGTCAACGAGCCGGCCGCCGACCGCTCGGCAAACGATTGCGCTGGATGAGACGTCTGCGACATCGTGCGTTCCGCTGCGCGAACGTATCCGGTTCGACCCCCTCGCGCGTCCTGCTCTATGAAGGACGCGCCGACGAACCCGCTCCCGTCCCCGGTCGTACCCGGCCGTACATGAGCTTCGACTTGAGCGACCTTGCGGCAGAACGGTGAGACCACGGTGAAGATTCTCTACGGCGTCGTCGGCGAAGGCATGGGGCACGCGACCCGCAGCCGCGTGATCCTCGAGAACCTCCTGCACAAGGGCCACGAGATCCGCGTGGTCGTCAGCGGCCGGGCCCACAAGTTCCTCGCCGACAAGTTCAAGGGGCGCCCCCACATCGGCATCGAAGAGATCCAGGGCCTGCACCTGAAGTTCGACGGCAACGACCTCGACCTGAGCGAGTCGGTGCTGTCGAACCTCTCCGGCGCCCCCAAGAGCATCAAAGACAACCTGGCGGTCTGGCGGAAGATCAACGACGACTTCGCCGCCACCGCCGTCGTCTCCGACTTCGAGTCCTTTGCCTACTTCTTTGCCCGCGTCGAACGCCTGCCGGTCATCAGCATCGACAACATGCAGGTGATCAACCGCTGCGCCCACGACGACTTCGTCAGCGACGGCAAAAGCTTTGCGTTTCATCTCGCCAAATTCGCCGTCAAAGCCAAGCTGCCGGGCGCCTATCATTATCTGGTGAGCTCGTTCTTCTTCCCGAAGGTCAAGAAGCCGCGCACAACCCTGGTGTCGCCGATCCTGCGCCCCGAGATCCTGAGCGCCCGTCGAGAGCCGGGCGATCACGTGCTCGTGTACCAGACCGCCGCCGCCAACGCCGAGCAGCTGCTGACGACGCTGAAGAAGCTGCCCTATCGCTTCAAAGCCTATGGAACAGGTCGCACGGGATCAGACGGCAATGTTGACTGCATGCCCTTCGCCGAGCAGGGCTTCGTCGACGACCTGCGCACGGCCCGCTGTGTGGTCGCCGGCGGCGGCTACTCGTTGATGGGCGAGGCGGTGCATCTGCACGTGCCGATGCTGTCGATCCCCATCGCCGGCCAATTCGAGCAAGAGCTCAACGCCCGCTACCTGCAACAGCTTGGCTACGGCCGCCGCGCCGACGCCGTCGAAGCCGACGCCATCGACGACTTCGTCAAGCACGCGCCGCAGATGCAAGACGCCCTCGAGACCTACGTGCCGCGCGACAACGCCATGTTGTTCGGCTGCCTCGACGAGCTCTTGCGCGACGTCGACCTCGACGAGCCGCCGCCGGCGGCGTTGCAGGCGCCGAACCTGGGGGGCTTCGCGCCGCCCTTGTCGGGGGCTCTCGCCGACGCATTGCTCGATGACGGGCTGCTTGATGAAGGGACGCAGGAGCTCACCGACCCCAAGAGCCTGCGCCGCCGATGACATCGCTGCCCGTCCCGCCGCGCCCGTCGCCGTCCCCGCCCCCGGGTTCCGTGGGGGACACCCCCAAGCCCCCGGGCTCCGCGGGGGACACCCCCAAGCCCCCGGGCTCAGCCCTGGCGCGATCGCTGCGCTCTCTGGGTGCGGGCGCCGACGGCGCGGTGTTCCAGGGGCAGGACGAGCAGGGGCGGCCGTGCACGGTGCACCGCATCCGCGCCGACGTCGCCGTCGACCCCGTGCGCCGCCGACGACTGATGCGCCGCCTGGCCTTTCACGAGCAGGCCGCGCGCGAAGGCGTGCGCTCGCTGTTGCAGGTGCGTGGCGTCATCCTCGAGCAGAACCCGCCGGTCATCGTCGTCGAGCACACCCTGTCGTGCCTGGCCGATCTGCCCGGCCTCGCCGGGGCGTCGTCAGGACCGGCCTACCTGCGCGTCGTGCGGCTCTTCACCGACCTGGCCCAGACCCTGGCGCTGGCCCACACCGAAGGCATCGTGCACGGCGCGCTGTCACCGCGCAGCGTGCGGCTGCGCGGCACCCCCACCAACGCCGCTGTCGGCGCCCACGACGTCGACAACGTCGACAACGTCGCCGGCGGCCTCGACGGTGTGGCCTTGTCGTTCCTCGGGCTGCGCACCTCGAGCGACGGCCGCGCCGACGAGCTGACCCGGCTGCTCTGGCCCCTCGACGCTGAAGAAGAGCCGCGCAGCGTCGACGACGCCTACGCCTTTGGCGGCCTGTTGTGCCTGGCGGTCGCGGGCGAAGCCGCGGCCCTCGGGCTGCTGCGCACCGGGCCCCGCGCCGCGCAGACGATGGCGCCGTTGGAGGCGACCTCGCGGGCCTCCGCGGCCGAGGACCCGGCCCGCGCCGATCACCCGCTGATGTTGCTGGCCCGCGACCTGCTCGACGCCGAGCCGGCCTGGCGCCCCACGCTCGCCGACGCCGCCGAGCGCCTGGGTGGCCTGCTGCGCTCCCTGGTGGACGGCGGCGTCGACAAGAAGCCCGCGCACCCTGGCACCCCGCTCCAGGGCCGCTCGGGACCGGGTGGCGCCGACGATCCCCAGGAGGCCGCCACGCAGGCCCTCGATCCGTCGTCGATGCGGGCCAAGCGACCGGGCGGCAGCCCGCCTGCCGGTGCGCCATCGACGACGACGAAGCCCCTCGGCGATGGTCACGACGATGCGCCTCGACACGTGGGGCGCTTTCGGCTCGTGAGCCTGCTCGGCGCCGGCGCCATGGGCACCGTCTACCGCGGTGTCGATGAGGACACCGGCGCCGTCGTCGCCGTCAAGCTCTTGCAGAAGAGCGGCACGCCGTCGCCAAAGGCCTTGAAGCGCTTTCGCAAAGAGGCCCGCCTGCTGTCGGAGCTGACGAACCCAGGCATCGCCCGCTTCCTCGACGCCGGCGAAGAAAACGGCCAGCTCTACCTCGTCACCGAGCTCGTCGAAGGCATGAACCTCAGCCAGATC
>JBKJNL010000615.1:0-6023 GCA_046593615.1 Myxococcota bacterium
AAGAAGTTGTCGTACGGCGCGCTGCGTCTACGGTGACGAGAACCCCGAGGGCGCCATGAGCGAGCAGAAGTCGTCGTCCGACAAGAGCGAGAACAGCGGCTCGTTCAAGACCAGTGCTTCGCAGCAGGGCTCGTCGAAGCAGGGTTCTGCGCAGCAGGGTTCGTCGAAGCAGGGGTCCTCGAAGCAAGACGCCCTCGAAGCCGAGCTGGTCAACGACGACCCCGTCGAAGCCGACCCCGACGCACCCCCCGTCGACGCCGACCGCCCCCGCTTCAACCTCGACGTGACCGGCAAAAGTGCCGCCGAGGCCATGGGCAAGCTGCGCGGCAACGTCGAGTACTGGGTGAGCCGCGGCCGTTACAACAAGCTCCGCGTCAAGCGCGGCGGCAAAGCGGTGCTGCCCGACATCCCCGTGGGCGCCCTGCTCGCCGTCGAAGCCGCCACGTTCTTCTGGACAGGCCTGTTGAAGGCGGCCCTGGTCAACGTCGTCGGCCGCGCGTTCTTCGAGGTCGAGCTCATCAACGAAGCCGAAGAGCACTACAAAAAAGGCCTCGAGCATTTCCTCTCGGGCGACATCGACGACGCCGACAAGCACCTCGCCAAGGCCCTCGCGATCGACGCGCGCTACGCAAAGGCCCACCTGCAGATGGGCGTGCTGCGCAAGATGCAGGGCAAGAAGAAAGAGGGCCTGGCGCACTTCGAGAAGTGCATCGCCCTCGACCCCCACAGCGACGCCGGCAAAGAGGCCAAGGTGCACAAAAAGAAGATGACCGAGGCCTGAGCGCTCGTTGTTGAAAGCCGCAGAGCGACGACGTCACGCGGGTCGGGTCTCGCGCTCAGGTGGGCTTCGGTAGAGCGCCGTAGACGATCATCTTGTGCAGCTCGGCGGTGCCCCCGAGGATCGACAGGGCCAACAGGTCGCGCACCAATCGCTCAGCAGGCTCGTCGCGCGACACGCCCCTGCTGCCGAGCAGCCGCACCAGGTCTTGCGCGGCCTGCAGCGCCGCCTCGATGCCGTAGACCTTGATCACCGACAGGCGTCCCTGCTCGTCGTTGTTGTTGTTGTCGTTGTCGGCACCGTCGTCGGCGTTGGTGCTGGTGCTGGTGTTGCGGCCGTCGACGCAGCGCCACAAAAAGGCCTCGAGCAGCTCGATGGCCACCTGCATCCGCACCAGCTTTTCTTGTACATACTGGTTCTTGCCAATCGGCTGGCCAAACTGACTGCGCCCCTCGGCGTGCAGCACGGCTCGATCGCGGCAATACTTGAGCGATCCAAGATACAAGAATCCGGTGGTGATGCGCTCTTCCGAGAACATCCGGCGAAACAGCCTGACGCCGTCGCCGCGGGCGCCGACCAGGCTGTGCGCGGGCAGGGGGGCACGCCAGGCCAGCAGCGATCCCGTGGGCGAGGTGCGCAGGCCCATCAGGTCGTGGCGAAAACGCTGGCGCAGCCGGGGTCCGTGGGCGTCGACGACAAAGACGTTGATGGCTTCTCTGGCCGGCACGCCCTGGGCCCGCGCCGAGACCAGCACGACGTCGGCGGCGCCGAGGTTGGTGACGCTGCGCTTCCGCGCCGAGAGCGTGATCGGGGCGCGCGCTTCGGCGTTGTCGTCGTCGACGAACCAGGCCCGGCTCTTCAAGCCCATGAGGTCGGTGCCGGCCGCGGCTTCGGCGTTGGCGCAGGCGCCGACCCGGGTGCCGCCTGTGAGGCCAGGCAAAAAGTGCGCGCGTTGCTCGGCGGTGCCGTCGCGCTCGAGGACGGCGACGACGACGAAGTGGGCGCAGGCGCTGACGGCGAGGCCGAGGTCGAGGGAGCCGTGGGCCAGCCCTTCGAGAGCCGCGCAGCGCGCGCCGAGGGTCGGCAGGGCGAACAGGCCGGCGTCGGCGACGACCGACCAGGCCCGGCGAAACGCGTCGGCGTCAAAAGACTCGGCCCGCTCGCGCGCCGCCGTCGAGGGCCCGATGACGTCGCGGCCCACGGTGAGGAAGCGGGCCCGCACCTCGCTGTGCGGGCTGTGCGAGCTGTGTTGAACGTGCGGGCCGGGTCGGCGGTGCGGGGCCTCGCTCACGGCGTCAGTCCCTCGGCGCGCAGGGTGCGCACGGTGCGCTCCATGGCGTCGATCAGCTGCTCGACCTCGACGGCGGTGTTGGCGACAGTCGGCGTCGCCCGCAGCACGCCCTTGTCGCGTGGCACGAGTGGATAGCCTTGCAGCGTGACGTAGATGCCTTCGTCGTACAGCAATTGTCCCCCGCGCTCGACGGCCTCTTTGGAGCCCACCCAGGCCGAGACGATGGGGAAGCCGGAGTCGTTGTCGGTGGGGATGCCGCGCTGCCGGTAGCTCTGCAGGAGGTGCTCGGTGTGGCCGTGCAGCTGCTCACGCCAGCTGTCTCCCTCGAGATCGTTGAGCGCCAGGCCGGCGATGGCCGTCGCCAGCGCCGCCGTCGGCACCGGCCCCGACACGATGTAGGCCGTCACATTGCACTTCAAGAGGTCTTTGAGCTTCTTCGGGCACAGCACAAAGGCCGCCAGCGACGAATATGCTTTTGACATGCCTGAGACGTACAATACATTATCGAGTGGAATGCCCAGGTGCGCCAGCACGCCGTTGCCGCGCCGGCCCCAGGGGTGCAGGGCATCGGGGCGCTCGCCGAGCACGCCGAAGCCGTGGGCGTCGTCGACGTAGAGGATGGCGTCGTGCTTCACGCACAGCGCGTGGATCGCCTTTAAGTCGGGCATGCGACCGGTGGTCGACAGCACGCCGTCGACGACGACCAGCCGCGTCTTCGTCTGCCGCTGCTTGGCGTCGGCCAGCTTCACGTCGAGGCCGTCTGGGCCGTGCAGGTCGTCGTGGCGGAAGCTCACGAGCTCGGTGCCCATGTCTCGGGCCAGCCGGCAGCCATCGTGGTTGACCTTGTGGACGAGCTTGTCGGCGAAGATCACCGAGCCCTTGCCGGTCACGGCCGGGATGAGGCCGATGGCGATGAGGGTGATGGTCGGCAGCACCAGCGCCGCGGTGTCGGAGCCGGGCGCGCCGCACAGCTTCGCCAGCTTCTCTTCGAGGATCTCGTAGAGCACCGGCGAGGCCGCGAGGCGGGCCCACGACGGGTGCGTGCCGAAGCGGCGGACCTCGGGACCGATGGCGTCCATGATGTCGTCGCGCAGGTCGAGGCCGAGGTAGTTGCACGAGGCGAAGTCCGTGATCCAGCGATCACCGATGCGCACCTGGCGCCCCTTCACCTCTTCGACGACGCGGTCGTAGAGGCAGCCCCGGGCGAGCAGCTCTTGCACCTCGCGGTTCTTCTGCCCGAGCACCTCGTCGATGAGCTTGTCGAAGACGTCGGCCATGACGACGGGATATCACTGGCGGCGTGAGAATCGCTGTGGCCTCCGACGCCGGCTTCGCCGCCTTGTTCGACCGCACGCCCACGTTCCTGGAGCCGGGCGGCGAGACACGCCAGCTGTCGTCGAGCGACGCCACGGTGCAGGCCCAGAACGACGCGCCGCACGTCGTCGCCGCGCTGCAGGCCCTCGGCCACGACGTCGACGCCGTCGTGCTCGGCGACGACCCCACCGCCGACCTGCGCCGCCTGTGCGAGCGACGGCCCGCGCTCGTCGTCAACCTCTGCGACTCGGTGCGCGGCGCGCCGCAGCTGGCGCCCCTGGTGCCCGCGTTTCTCGATGCCTGGGGCCTGCCCCACACCGGCGGTGACGCCGGCGCCACCGCGCTGTGCAAGCGCAAGCACGACGTCAAAGCCGTGCTGGTGCGCGAAGGCCTGCCGACGCCGCGCTACCAGGTCATCCACCTGCCGGGCGCCGGTGGCCCCACCGAAAGCAAAGGCGACAACTCCGACGACAACTCCGACGACAACTCCGACGACAACTCCGGCTCCGTCGACGACTTCGTCCTGACCCTGCAGCTGCCCGTGATCCTCAAGCTGTGCGGCGAGCACGCCAGCCTCGGCATCGACCCCGGCTCGGTGTGCTTCGACGAAGCCGCCGTGACAGCCCGCGCCGCCTTGCTGCAGCGGCAATACCGCCAACCGATCCTCGTCGAGGAGTACGTCGCCGGCCGCGAATTCTTCGTCTCCTGCTTCGGCCGGCCGCTGTTGCCGTCGTCGTTGATGGAGCACCCGTTCGCCGGCCTGCCGCTGCGCACCTTTGACAAGAAGTGGCTCGACCGCGAGGCCCGCGACGTCGACGCCCGCTTCGCCGACGCCGTGCCGCACCGCGAGCCGGCCCGCACCGCCGAGCAGGGCCCCTGGCGCGGCGCCCTCGACGACGTCGGCCAGCTGTGTGCCCGGGCCCTGCGCGTGTGTGGCTGGCAGGACTGGGGCCGCGTCGACCTGCGCCTCGACCAGGGCGGCGTGCCGCTGATCATCGACGTCACGCCCATGAGCTACCTGCACCCCGAGGCCCCGTGCAGCAAGGCCGCCCTCGCCGACGGCCTCTCGTATGTCGAGCTGTGGGCCCGCATCATCGACGGAGCCACCGCATGACCGCGCTCACGGCACCGCTGCCCCCCGACCCCATCATCGAGATCTACGACGACGTTGACGCCCTGCCGTCGGCGTTGCGCGACGACCTCGTGGCCATCGTCGCCCGGGAATTTCCCGACGAGGCGGCGCTGCGCGGCACGTTCTTTTTCCAGTCGCGCCCGAGCTACGTCGTCGTGGCCATCGTCGACGACGGCAACGGACGCCGGGCCGTGGGCCTGCGGCCGGTGGTCGTGCGTGACGTCGACGTCGGCGTCGGCGTCGGCGTCGGCAGACGGGCCGAGCGGGTGCGGGTGATGGGCGGCGTCATCCCCACCGTCGACCCCGCGCACCGCGGACAGGGTCTCGGCCGGCGCCTCACCGAAGCCGCGCTCATCGAGGCCTGCAGCCGCGGCTGCGACCTGGCCCTGGCGTTCTTGTTCCCCACCGCGCCGGCGCCGTTCCTCGACGCCTGGGGCTTCCAGGACGTCTCCGACGTGCGCTTCTCGTCCACCGACCCCGACAGCGACGTCGTCGTCGTCGAGCAGATGCGGGCCTTTGCCCGGTCGCTGCCCCTCGATAGCCCGGCCAGAATCTCGATCGCCGCCCTGCGGCAGGCCGGCGCTGTCCACCTCGGCGTCGGCACCTGGTGACGGTTCTTCGCCCCTGCTTCTGCAAGGGCCCGGACAGCTGGTAGAACCCTCACGCCCTCCGGCACGGAGGCGCGGAGGACGACATGGCCAAAGGTGAACAGAAGCCCGGCAAGATGAACAAGCCGAAGCTCACGCAGAAGGAAAAAGACGAAAAGAAAAAGGCAAAGAAAGAAAAGAAGGACGGCTGACCGTCGCTTTGCCCCTGATGTCTTTGACGTCGACGACGGCCCCTGTGCGGGCCGTCTTTTTTTTGGTCGCCGCTCAGCAGCTCAGAACACGACGTCGGACGGGTCTTTGCCCTTCTTGGGCGCCGGCGGCGGCGCACCTGGCGGCGCCGGCGGAGCGGGAGCCGGCGTGGCCGCGGGCGGCTTCGGCGTCGTTGTCGCGGGCGTTGTCATCGGCGCCGGGGGTGCGATCGGCGCCGGTGCGATCGGGGCCGGTGCGATCGGGGCCGGTGCGATCGGGGCCGGGGCCGGTGCGATCGAAGCGGGGGCGGCGGGCGTGGCCGAAGCAGCAGGCGGGCCGGCGCCGTCGAGGTCGACGCGGACGTTGTCGGGCATGTGCTTGCCAAAGGCGAAGTAGGAGACCCCGGCGCCTACGAAGGGAAAGATGCACCCACACCAGGAGATCAGGGCGAGGGGCGGGATGATCAGGGAGGCGACGCCGGTGACGCAGGCGACGCCGACGCACGCGCCGGTGCCGATGCCGGCGCCGGCCCCGACGCTGCTCCACTGGATCTCGCTGCGCTCGACGTTGACGGTCTTCTCGACGCCGTTCAGCCGGGCCGTGATCTTGGCCGGACCGTTGCCGGCCTGTTCGGTGTGCGTCACCGGCGCGGTGCCGACGGACACGCCATCGACGAGGATCTCGGCGCCAGGCGTCGATTCGATGCGCACG